>VGGT01000216.1 GCA_016868485.1 Bacteroidota bacterium | reverse complement strand
TGAGTATTTCAGCTGGTCGATCGACCTAAGAAGGCTCAATCCGCACGATCTTGTGCGCAATTTCAGAATGTAATCCAAAAATAACCAAATGGCACAATTAACATTGAGAAAAGAAATGCAGAACGTATTGGATGTGTTGGGGATTTCACCGATCAGCCACGGCGTTCACACCGGAATTGGGGGATGGAAATCGGGGGGGGCCTTGTTGGAGTCGCATTCACCAGTCGACGGTGAGTTGATCGGCAGCGTCTATCAGGCCGACCGAAGCGACTACGAAAAGGCGATGAAGATGGCCGTACAAGCCTTCCAGGAATGGCGCTTGGTGCCGGCACCGCGTCGGGGAGAGCTGGTGCGCCTGGTCGGACAAAAACTTCGGGAGTTTAAGGACCCTTTGGGCCGCTTGGTGAGCTACGAGATGGGCAAAAGCTTGCAAGAGGGACTTGGTGAGGTGCAGGAAATGATCGATATCTGCGATTTCGCGGTGGGTTTGTCGCGACAGCTCTACGGATTGAGCATGCATTCTGAGCGTCCGGGTCACCGCATGTATGAGCAATGGCATCCGCTGGGTGTGGTGGGCATCATCTCGGCCTTCAATTTCCCCGTAGCGGTTTGGAGCTGGAACAGCATGCTGGCTTGGGTGTGTGGCGATGTCTGCATTTGGAAGCCATCGGAGAAAACGCCCCTCACGGCTATTGCCTGTCAGCATTTATTGACTGATGTGTTTCGTTCGTTCGGTGCTCCGGAGGGCCTGTCGTGTTTGGTGGTGGGCGACCATAAAGTAGGTGAGTGGATTTCATCCGATGAGCGTATTCCATTGGTTTCGGCCACGGGCAGCACCCGAATGGGTAAGTTGGTTGGCGAAACGGTGGCGCGCCGACTCGGTCGCAGTCTGCTGGAGTTGGGGGGCAACAACGCCATCATCATCAGCGAGCAAGCCGACTTGGATTTGGCCATTGTGGGGTCGGTTTTTGGTGCTGTGGGCACGGCCGGACAGCGTTGTACGACGACCCGCCGTCTGATCATCCACCGATCACGCTATGAAGAAATGAAGCAAAGGCTGGTGAAGGCCTACGGTCAATTGCGGATTGGCAACCCACTCGATGAGCACAACCACGTGGGCCCACTCATTGATTCGTTGGCGGTGCAGGCCTACAACAAAGCCATCGAAGCGGTACGGCAGGAGGGGGGAACCTTTCTGGTGGAAGGCGGCGTTTTCTCGGACGGGGAATACGAATCGGGTTGCTATGTGAAACCATGTATTGCTGAGGTGAAACCTCATTACGCCATTGTTCAGCATGAAACTTTTGCGCCCATACTCTACATCATGCCCTATGATGCGTTAGAGGAGGCGATTGCCATTCAAAACAGTGTGCCGCAGGGCTTGTCATCGGCCTTATTTACCCTCAATATGCGTGAGGCGGAGTTATTTCTGTCGACTGCAGGCAGCGATTGCGGCATTGCCAATGTGAACATCGGTACTTCGGGTGCCGAAATTGGTGGTGCTTTTGGTGGCGAAAAGGAGACCGGAGGTGGTCGTGAGTCGGGTTCCGATAGCTGGAAGGCCTATATGCGCAGGCAAACCAATACCATTAACTATTCAACCCGCCTCCCCTTGGCGCAGGGTATTCGATTTGATGTCTAGAATTTTTAGCTATGAACCTATATCCAGCTTTTATGCGCCTGAAACCCGCTTTAATGCGCCTACATCCCGCTTTGTTCTTGCTTTTTGGGGCACTGATGGCCGGTTCTTGTCAATCGAAGATGAATAAACCTACCCAATATCCCGATTTGGTGCCGCCTAAGGCAGCCGAGAAGCCCTATGAGTTGGTTTCAGCTCATGGTCACAAGCGATCCGACCCTTATTTCTGGTTGCGGGAGCGGGAGAACCCCGAGGTCATCGCCTATTTGGAGGCTGAGAATGCCTACTACGACAGCATGACGGCGCATACGCGTCCTCTTCAAGAGAAGTTGTTTCAGGAGATGAAGGGGCGGATGGTGGAGGACGACCAAAGTGTGCCTGTGCGTAGGGGCGATTATTTCTACTACGTCCGTTACGTTAAAGGTGGGGAATATCCTATTTATGTACGCCGAAAAGGCAGCATGGAGGGACCTGAAGAGGTTTTGGTTGATGGAAATGAACTGGGGAAGGGACATTCATACCTGAGTTTCTACCTGTCGGTGAGCGACGACCACCGTTTTGCGGCGGTGGTGGTGGATACGGTGGGCCGCAATTTTTATGAAATCAGGGTAAAGGAGTTAACCACCAATAGCTGGTTGCCCGACCGCGTGCCGAATACCCGTGGGTCTGTGGAGTGGTCGACCGACGCCACGGCTTTTTATTACACCTTGCCCGAGCCCATTTCCTTGCGCACCCACCAGGTGAAGCGCCATACCCTGGGTTCTGCCGCATCGGCCGATGTATTGGTTTATGAGGAGAAAGAATCGACCCTCAACTGTTCGGTGGGCCGAAGCAAATCGCGTCAGTATATAATCATCACATCCGACCGCACCGATGCATCCCTCGTTCACTTTTTGGATGCGGGCCGGGCCGGATTTGGCGCGAAACCTCGCCCAATTGCCCCACTTCGCGATGGGGTCGATTATCGGGTCGACCACGCTGGAGGTGATCATTGGATGATCTACACAAACCGCGATGCCGTCAATTTCCGCTTGGTGAAAGCGCCACTGAATAACACACAGCCCGAGCATTGGGTGGATGTAGTGGCCCACCGCGCGGATGTTTTGCTGGAAGACGTCGATTATTTCCGCGACTTCATGGTGCTGCAGGAGAAGCACGAAGGCCTGAGCCGCATCCGAATACTCCCGTCCTCAGGCGCATCGCCCTATGAGTTGCCTTTCGACGAGCCCGCTTATACCGCTGCACTCAGCTACAACCCCGAGTTTGAGACCGATGTGGTGCGCTACACCTACACCTCGCTTATTACACCCGGAACCGTATACGATTACAACATGAGGTCGCGCGTTCGTACGCTCATGAAACAGCAGCAGGTGCCGGGTGGTTTTGAACCTGCGCGCTACAAAAGCGAGCGGGTTATGGTTCCCGCGCGCGATGGCCAACGGATTCCGGTTTCGATCGTGTATCGGGTCGACCGCTTTAAAAAGGGGGGTGGACAAGCGGGGTGGCTTTATGCGTATGGATCCTATGGCAGTTCGACGGATGCCCGCTTTTCTTCGAATCGACTCAGTTTGCTCGACCGGGGTTTC
>VGGT01000215.1 GCA_016868485.1 Bacteroidota bacterium | reverse complement strand
CGATCTAATCGAACGTTATGGTGCCGACAGCCTTCGTATGGGATTGTTGTTGAGTTCGCCTGCAGGCAACGATCTGCTGTATGACGAAGCATTGGTGGCTCAAGGAAGAAATTTCGCCAACAAAATTTGGAATGCCTTCCGACTCATTCAAGGATGGCAAGAAGCCCTTTTGGCGACTAAAAATTCACCTGAATTCTCTGAGCCTCTTCTTATTCAAGGCGACATGCCCGATTTGCACCCCGCGGTGGAGTGGTTTGGTCAGCGGCTTCACCAATTCAGGATGCAGATGGAAAACGATTATGCTAAGTTCAGGCTGTCTGATGTGGCACAAGGCCTCTACAAACTGATTTGGGATGACTTTTGCTCGTGGTACCTTGAAATGATCAAACCTCCTTTTGGCAGCATCATGGAGGAGGATGTATGGAATGCCACACGACTTTTTCTCGACAGCCTCCTTCAATACCTTCACCCCGTCATGCCATTCCTTACAGAGGAGCTTTGGCATGCGCTCGATCATGACCGTCGAGATTCCGATTTTATCGGACAAACACCGCTTCCTGGGATCATAGAACCGGATTTGAACACCATGAGAAATACCGAACAGGTGCAAGAAATTATTGTTCAGTTGCGGAATTTTAGGAACGAGCGTCAATTATCGCCTAAGCATCCCATTACCTTGTGGCTCCCTACGCTACCGCATCTCCGCCAATATTCAGCAATCATTGCCCGAATGGCGGGTTGTGGCGCGATCGAATGGGGTAAGCCCGCGGATGAGGCGCAGTGCATCCAGTTTTTTGCTTTTACCGATGTATGCTACGCTGATCTTGGCCTTCCGCAAGACCTGCAAGCTGATCGTGAACGCATGCTGTCAGAGATCGAATATTTAGAAGGATTTTTGGCTTCGGTCCGAAAGAAGTTAACCAATGAACGATTTATGGCTTCAGCCCCTGAAGCAGTTTTGGCTAAAGAAAGACAAAAAGAATCGGATGCGCTGCTTAAGTTGGAGAACCTGAAGAAAGCAATTTCCTGACAAACTCTTCCCAGCTGAACTCTTGTTTTTTGACGGCTACATGAGCCGACATTTCTGCGTAGCGCTTGTTCATCATAAAGTCGATCATATGGTCAGCGATTTTTTCCGGGTTGGGTGGGCAAACATAGCCCGAGCGGTCGTGATCAACCAACTCGGCTAGGCCACCCACATCGGTCACCAGCATGGGTGTATGGTAATGAAACCCAATTTGCGTGACCCCACTCTGTGTTGCGTGATGATAGGTTTGGGTAACCAGTTGAGCCGCTGAGAACAAAAAACGCACCTCATCATGGCGAATGAAACGGGTCAAAAGCACCAAATGTGGAGCCAAATTGCGTTCACGAATGATTCGGTTGTAGCGGTCTGGTGATTCGTAAAATTCTCCAGCCACAATTAATTTGACATTTTGGGATCTCAAGCGCTCATCGGCAAACGCTTCCAAAAGCAAATCGAGGCCTTTATACGCCCTAATAAAACCAAAAAACAAAAAATAGGTGAATCCCGGATCCAAACCCAAGGTGTTGCAGGCCATTTCACGATCTACGGGTGCACCAAAATTATCATAAAGGGGGTGCTTTAAGCGAATCGAGGGTTTTCGATAGCCAAGCGCCATCAAATCAGCCCGAACCGAGTCGCTCAGCGTTGCGGCTGAGTCGGTCTGCGCCAAAAAGAACTTGGTCAAAACCCTCGACAGGGGAAAGGACTCATGTGGAATGATGTTGTCGGCCAAGGCAATTCGTATAGCCTTCGATCCAAAGATCGCGGACCAAAAGGAAAGCATGCCCAAGCAAGGTGCCATAAAGGGCATCCAATAACGAAGAATCAGGTAGTCGGCCCTGTATTGCCGCACATAACGTGCCGTAATCAACCAATTGATCGGGTTGAGTGCATGCAACAACACGCGAATGTTTAGGCCCTCGGGGGCTGGTTCATCACTCATCTGCGTTTTGCCTGGGAACAGCCAACTCGGGTATTGCATGGAGAACGTAATGATCTCCACCTGATGACCTTGCTCCTGTAGGCTGTAGGCCATTCGTTCATTAAATGTGGCCATACCCCCGGCACGCAAAGGCCAAGCGGGTCCTACTATGAGCACCCTACTCAAACCCTGTTCTTTGGCTGATTAAATACCTGTTTCGATCAGCCGAATTTCGGGTCACCAACTCAGCCAAAAATCCCGTCAAAAAAAGCTGGGCCCCAACGACAATCAGAACGAGTGACAAGAAAAATAAAGGCTGCTGGGTCACAGGACGATAAAGTAGACCAAATGCTATGTTATACAGCTTAAGACCAATCAAAAAAAACGTAATGAGGCCACCCGTCACAAAACAAAGTGTGCCATAAAGTCCGAAGAAATGCATCGGACGCCGTCCAAACTTCGACATGAAATAAATCGACATCAGATCTAAAAACCCATTGATGAAGCGATCCATGCCAAATTTAGTTTGTCCGTATTTGCGCGCTTGATGCTGAACCACTTGTTCCTCAATTTTTCTGAAACCCGCCCAACGTGCAATGACCGGGATGTAGCGATGCATCTCGCCATACACCTCTATACTTTTAACGACCCGCGAATGGTATGCTTTTAGACCACAATTAAAATCATGTAAATTATGAACCCCTGAAACCTTTCGGGTAGCCCAATTAAACAATCGTGTAGGAATAGTCTTGCTCAGCGGATCATAGCGTTTCTTTTTCCATCCACTCAAAATATCCAATTGCTCTTCCAACATTCTCTTGTACATACCCGGCAACTCATCGGGCGAATCTTGCAAATCAGCATCCATGGTGAATACAATCTGTCCCCGAGCAGCCTCAAAGCCCACATTCAATGCGGCCGATTTGCCGTAGTTGCGTTGAAAACGGATGCCCCGCACCACGTCCGGATATTCCTCCGTTTGGCTGACAATGACCGACCAGGAATCGTCGGTGCTTCCATCATCAATATAAATGATCTCAAACGACAATTGATGGCGCCTGAGCACTTCCACAATCCAACGGGTGAGTTCGGGAAGCGACTCCTCTTCGTTCAGTTGAGGAATCACAATCGAAATGTTCAGCGCATTATTCATGTGTGGAGGTTGACTCATCGATGAAAAGAGGCTCATTTTTCTTGGTGAAGGCCGAGGCAATAAGCGCCAAAAACAATCCGAATACAACGGAGATCATCCAAGACGTAATCAAACCCCCTTGGCGTT
>VGGT01000214.1 GCA_016868485.1 Bacteroidota bacterium | reverse complement strand
CCCAGATTAATTTGTGTCGCCTTTTTCATGGTTGACCAGGTTTGAGTTCGTATTTATCTCCAGCAATAGATCCTGTTTGATTGCCGTCTTTTGGCCCCATTGGATTACCGTCTTTCGGCCCCATTGGATTACCGTCTTTCGGCCCCATTGAATTGCCGTCTTTCGGCCCTGTCGGACTACCGTCTTTTGGCCCTATAGGCTGCCCGGAATCAAAATTCTCAGCCATTGTGGGACGATTGAGGGATTGCACGGCTTCCACAAACGACTCCCACTCCCGGTCGAGCAATTCCAGCTGCTGAAGCCCCTCTTTGGTGAGGGCATAATATTTACGGGGCGGGCCATTTTTCGACTCAGCCCAGCGGTAGACTAGCCATCCCGCATTCTTCATGCGGGTCAGGAGCGGATAGAGGGTCCCCTCCACAACCAGGAGCTCGGCCTGTTTGAGGCGGTCCGACAAATCGGAGGTGTAGGCCTCGCCATGCGACAAAATGCGGAGGATACAGAGCTCCAACACCCCCTTGCGCATTTGTACCTGTGCATTCTCGTTTTGCATGGGGCAAAGTTATAAAATTATTTTGGTACTATGTAGTGCAAGGTACTAATATTTTTATCAAACCTAAAGCCCCTCGCTTTTCGTATTTTTGCGCGCTTTATTACTATGTGGACCCGAATCGCCCGTTTGATCCTGCGTAATCGCCCCCTTTTATTGGTGACGCTCGGACTAGCGACGCTGTTTATGGCCTACAAGGCCACGCAGGTACGCATGTCTTATGACGGCAATCGTCTAATTCCGCTCAACGACCCCGACCTTCAAATCTACGAAGAATTCCGTGCCCGCTTTGGTATCGACGGCAATGTGATGGTGGCCGGCTTTCAGTCGGACAGCCTATTTACCCCAGAGTTGTTTCAAGGGCTCCAACTGGTGACCCGCAGGGTGAAGGAAGTTGAGGGGGTCAAATCCGTCTTAAGCCTCGCTAACCTCCCGGCTTTGGTGCGCGACGACAACGAACAACGGTTCCGGCTCTTGCCTCTGGTGCCCGACGCACCATTGAATCGGGCGGACCTCGATAGTCTTAAAAAAGTGGTGCAGCAAACCCGTCTTTATGAGGGAATATTCATCATTCCCGAAACCAATACCACCCTGATCGCCATCGCATTCGACGGTAAAATACTCGACAACAAAGGCCGAATCGGGACAGTGGATGGGGTGGTAAGGCGGCTCGATGCATTCGCCCTCAACCACGGCCTTACCCTCCATTATTCAGGGCTTCCGTATGTTCGCACGGTGTTCGCTACACGCGTGGCCGATGAGCTCAAACTCTTTAGCGTTTTGGCGCTCATCATGAGCGGCATCATGTTGTTCTTTTTTTACCGAAGTTTTGCCCCGGTTTTTTTCCCGTTGTTGGTGGTTCTTTTGGGTGCCATTTGGGCATTGGGACTCATCTCCAGCCTGGGATTTAAAATTACCATTCTCAGTGGGCTCATTCCAGCCCTGGTGGTGGTGATCGGCGTACCCAATTGTGTGTACCTGCTGAACAAATACCACGACGAGTTCCGCAAACACGGCAATAAAATTAAGTCGCTCAGCAGAGTGGTTGAACGTGTGGGTACAGCCGCCCTCCTCACCAACACCACAACGGCCATCGGATTCGGTGTTTTCTACTTAACGGAAGCTACCGTGCTCAAAGAGTTCGGCCTGGTGGTGGCCCTCAGCGTGGGTGTGATATTCGTGATCAGCTTGCTGCTCATCCCGATTGTGTTTTCCTTCCTGCCTGAACCCGAAACCAAACACCTAAAGCACCTCGACAGAACGGCACTTAGAAGCGTTGTGGAAGGGGTAGTTCGCTGGGTGATGGGTCATCGGAATGCACTTTACGTGGGATTTGTGGCCGTAAGCGTATTGGCAGCCATTGGGGCCGTGCAACTCAAAGCCCGCAGTCGATTGGTCGATGACCTTCCCCAACGCGACCGGGTGATGACCGACCTCAAATTTTTTGAAGAGAACTTTGCCGGTGTGATGCCTATGGAAATCCTCATCGATACCGGCCGCAAAGGCGGTGTACAATCGCCCAAAAACCTGCAGAAGGCCGAGGAAATCCAACAACTTTTATCGGAATACCCCGAGTTTGCGCCCCCTGTTTCGCTGGTTCAGCTCGTGAAAGCGGCCAATCAGGCCTATTTCCAAGGTAACCCAAGCTATTACAGGGTTCCGGGCGGACAAGAACGGGCGTTTGTGATGCCCTATTTGCTTCGGTCGCGGAGCACCACCGACAGCACCCTCGCTTCGCTCACCGATACCGCACGTCAGGTGTTTCGTCTGAGCCTGAATATGGCTGATGTGGGCACCCGAAGGCTGGAATTGCTTCTCAATGAGCTCCGCCATCGGGTCGACTCCATCATAGAGGGCACCTCTTCAAAGGTAATTTTCACCGGCAATAGCCTCATTTTCTTAAAGGGCAATCAATACCTCGTGAATTCCCTAATCAGCAGCTTGAGCTTGGCCATTTTTCTGATTTCCATCATCATGATGATCCTATTCCGCGACATCCGAATCTTGGTCATTTCCATTGTTCCCAACCTCTTCCCGCTGCTCGTGACGGCAGGAGTCATGGGTTATCTGGGGGTGCCGCTGAAACCCTCTACGGTATTGGTCTACTCCATGGTTTTTGGCATTTCCATCGACACCAGCATCCACTTTTTGGCCAAATATCGGCAGGAGATGAAACGCAGGCAATGGGATATCCCCCGCTTGGTTGAACTGACGCTGCGTGAAACCGTGCCCAGCATGGTTTATACATCCCTGATCCTGTTTTTTGGGTTTCTCGTGTTTGGTGTATCCACATTTCAGGGAACCGTGGCACTCGGTCTCATGACCTCTTGCACCCTGTTGGTCGCCCTTCTGAGCAATATGCTCCTGCTGCCCGCCTTGATTTTGTCGTTCGACCGACGCCGACAAATTCGAATCGCCCGCAAAAATGGCGGAAAGCGTCCATAAGCCACCGAACACCATGAGTAAGCCTCAAAATACCTATCCTACCTATCCCCAACTCGACTTGCCGGGCGTGGGCCGTGAGATCGCCGCGTGGTGGAAAGAACACAGCACATTCCAAAAAAGTATAGAACAGCGTGCGCAAGCTCAGCCTTTTGTGTTCTATGAAGGCCCCCCATCCGCCAACGGCATACCGGGCATACACCACGTGATGGCCCGCACCATCAAAGACATATTTTGTCGGTTCCAAACC
>VGGT01000213.1 GCA_016868485.1 Bacteroidota bacterium | reverse complement strand
TTGTCCACTCATGGAATCACAATAGGCAGTTACTTCTATGTCAACCGGAAGGTCAATAATCTGCTGATGAACTGGAACTCCCACAGTCCAGCTTTGAGCAATTGCTGTATTAGCCAACCAAAGTGTCGCTAATACTATTACTGTCAATTTTTTCTTTATCATTTTTCATTGTTTTAAATCGTTTAACCATTGAGCTATTTCGGTTCAAGCTTGCCACCAACTTGTTTATATACGAAGCTTTCTATCGCATATACGCCCAAAATCGGGTTAAATGCGAAGTCGGCTTGCGTTTGGCTAGCAAGATAGTAATGAATTCAACATGCCACGTATTGACCACTATTATTTCGGTGGTTTTCCTACTGCGATGACCAAGGAGCACCTGAATGTAGCGCAAATCAGTACCTTGATCCAGTAAATGTGTGGCATACGAATGTCGCAGCCAGTGCAGGGTGGCAGGTGCAGTGATGCCAGTACGTTTACAAGCCTGCTTGAACACCTATTGAAAACTGCGGGCATCATAAGGCGCGCTTTGTTTTGTGGGAAAAGGGCCATGAAATACGAAAGCGGTGGAGCGGTCTATGTGTTCGGATCCACTGAGTGGGGCGGTCTATGTTTTCGGATTCACTGAGTGGCTCGGTCTATAAGTTCTTCAGCACAGCGCGAAATCGAGCGTGCATCATACCGGATAGCGCCCTCCAGTCCGATGGGGAAGGCCATCCGCTATTTCCACGATCAATGGCCTGGAATGGAGGAGTTCCTTAAAGATGGACGCTATGATCGAGACAACAATCTGATTGAAGACGAAATCAGATTATCTGTTTGTTCGAGTGGCTCGCTGAGCAAGAATAACCGAATAACGGATAATTTACTATAATTGTCGCTTAATTCCACCGCACCTTACCCGCTTAGCCCGGTTTATGTTTTCAAAATCATGTGAATACGGCCTACAGGCCATGCTGTACATTGCCATGAACGCATCGGAAGACCGAAATGTTGGACTGCGAGAAATCGCGGTCAACCAAGGCATCCCGGTGCATTTTCTCAGTAAAATCCTGCAAATGCTGGTAAAGAGTAAACTACTCAATTCCGTGAAAGGTCCCAACGGCGGCTTTACCCTTCGCAGAAAACCCGAGGAAACCAACCTGCTCGACGTGGTGGCCTCCATCGACGGGCTCGATTTGTTTGAGCGTTGTGGCATTGGTTTGAAGCTGTGCTCCGACAACCATCCATGCCCGGTGCACCACAAATTTAAGTTCTTGCGCGAGAACATCCGGGACACGCTCTGTAAGGAGAACCTGTCGGACTTAGTGTTCGATATGCAGGAAGGAAAATCCTATGTGGCCTTGAAGAATAAACCCTAGCGGATTTTGTCGCGCCGCAAACTCATTCATTTCGACGAAATGGACCAGATGCCGCATGTGCTGCAGCATCCGGTCGACATGCCCGGCAAGTGGGCCAATTTCTGGGGCAACGACCATCCGATGGTTTTGGAGGTGGGATGCGGAACGGGGAACTATGTGCTTGGCTTGGCCACGCGCCTAACGGGGTGGAACGTGGTAGGTGCCGATATCAAGGGGGCGCGGATGTGGCACGGAGCCACAAAGAGCCGCGATTTGGGTCTTTCGAATGTGGCTTTTCTGCGTTGCCGCCTCGAGCAGCTGCCCGATTATTTTGGTCGGGATGATGTATCTGAGCTCTGGATCACCTTTCCCGATCCCCAGCCCCGCGCATCCCGCGAGAGAAAAAGGCTTACATCCCTCCGCTTTTTGCAGATTTACCACCGTATTCTCAGGCCGGGCGCACGGCTTCATTTGAAAACCGATGATCCAAACCTGTTTGCGTTTAGTGTGGAGACTTGGAACACCGCGGGCATGAAGCTGCTCCAGGTGTCATACGACCTGTATGCGGACGTCATTCAAGGTCCAGCCGTGGACATTCAAACGACTTATGAATCGAGGTTCCTCGCTGAGGGCAAGAAAATTCACTACATGTGCGCCGAATTCACCGATGAATTTCCGGTTAGCGCAGTCCAGCCTCCTCCAGCAGATCAGTGAAGGCTTGCCAAGCCGAGTAGTCGCGCTTACCCACCGCTGTTTCTGCTTGTCCGCTCAAACACACCCCATTGGGTTTGAAGCGATCCACCCATTCCATTGGGTTTTGCATCATGGACGGGATTTCCAAAAAACAGCGGTTCGGTCCGAACAGATCCGCCCAATTTTTGGGAAGGTCATCTGGGCTCGGCTGCGGGTTTGAATCGGTTAATAAAGCACTTGGATCGAGCAATAGGTAGTCGAGGTCGACCCGAAAAAGATTCGGCAGTTGCCGGGTCTGGGCATCGACTTTCCAAATGATCGGACAATCCGGTCGAACGTCAACTGCTTGGGGGGTATTGCTTGATAATGTGACCTCCAGTGCGTCTGGAACCACGGCAACGGATTGCGCAGCATTCAAATCAAAGTCCATCATTCCTGGCGGGGCATTGCGCCCGTCCATCATTCCTGTTGGCACATCATGCCCGTCCATCATTCCTGTTGGCACATCACGCCCGTCCATTTCCGAACAGATTGTTGACTGTTCTGCTTGCCCTAGTTTTGCCGATTCGGTTGGGTTGAATGCGAAAAGTGGCAGTTCGCGCGCGGTGATTTGAAGAACAGGCACAGGACCGCTGATCCACTGCCGAATGTCGGTATAATCCGCCTGCGAAATGCCGCCCCCGCTTGATGGATACCAGGGAAAACCGAGGAACTCGGCAGCAGCAGCCGAAGCAAAGCGGGCGTCGCTGAGGTGACTTACCGCGCGGAAATAGAGTTGCAGTTGCATGGGGCTGTATAATTGGGTATCGATTAAGTTTGTGGGGCTTGAACGTGCCCGGCAGCGCAGCAAAAATAGGAGAATCATGCACCCAAATCCGAAGCCCGATTTTTTTGAACAAGTTTTTCAGGTGGTGCGGCTGATACCGGTCGGACGAATCTCCACCTATGGGGCCATTGCGCGCTACCTGGGCAGTGCACAGTCGGCCCGTATGGTCGGCTGGGCCATGAATGCTTCCCACAGCGTGCATCCACCCGTGCCTGCGCACCGGGTATTGAATCGCAACGGCTGTTTATCCGGTAAAATGCATTTTGCCGGACCTCAGGCCATGCAGTCGCGATTGGAAGAAGAGGGGGTGATGGTGGTCGACGATCAGGTGCAGAATTTTGATCGGATTTTCTGGGATCCATCGATGGAGTTGTTGCTCTGAGTTGGTCGATT
>VGGT01000212.1 GCA_016868485.1 Bacteroidota bacterium | reverse complement strand
GAAATCGAGCTCGAGCTCGAGCAGGGCTGCCAGGTCGATGAGCTGCGCCCGAAAGCGTCCGATGCGCTCCGACAGACCACCCCGCATCTGGTGAACCGCCAACCGGTGGGCGGCCGGATGATCCGCCGCGATGAGGTCGGCCACGGCTTCGGCCTGACTCAAATCGAGCCGCCCGTTCAAAAAGGCGCGAAGGGTAAATTCGCCGGGTTCGGCCATTTTGGCCCCTGCATCGAGGCATAAACGCAAGACCCGCTCTATAATGTAGGGTGATGCATGCACCCCCAGCTCCACCACATCCTCCCCTGTATAGCTCCGCGGCCCGGCAAAGCCCGTCACCACAGCTTCATCGAGCAAGTCCGAACCGTCATACAAAGGCCGCAAGCGTGCGCGCCGATCTAATTCGGGTCGTTCATTGGCACGCATCCCACTCAACGAGGCCACGATTTGCGCGGACATGGGGCCCGACAGGCGGATGAGTGCTACCGCTCCTAAGCCCTGCGGGGAGGCCAACGCCACGATGGTGGTGCCGTCGGAGGCCCAATTCTTGCTCATTTTCTGCTATTTCTTGCAAAAATAACCCCTGATTTTTTTTCATTCGAGAGAAACCCTTTATTTTAGTACACATTTTTGTATATGAGTAAGCTGGAAGCCATCCAAGCATGGTGCGCCGACCGAGAAACGCCCCCCATCATCTGCTTTGTTCAGGGAACCGACCCCGAGGTCGTTAAACTCACCAAGATTCTGATTCAGGAGGATCTGGCTGAGGTGATCTTGCTGGGCGATGAACTTGAGGTCTACGACCAATGCCGCATCTATCGGGTCAACGAGAGCCGATTGTATGGGGTGATGAACCCCGTTGATCATGACGAGATTGAATATTATACCGACCTCTACCTCGAACAACACCCCGAAGAGGATCCGAAAAAAGCCAGTCGGGCCATCAAGCGTCCGGAAATACTGGCCCAGCTGATGCTGAGCGATGGTGTAGTGGACCTGGTTATCGCCGATCTGGCGACTTGGTCGGGTGTAGCTGAATAGCTTTTTGCTCGACTCCCAAAGAAAACATTCCGTAGTCGAACCGAACGGGGTCTTCCGGATCCAACAAACGCATTTGGGCCGTGAGGGCTTCCACCGCATGCCATCCCCGCTCCTTGCCGGTCAACAATCCCCACTGCAAGGCCACCCGTTCCACATGCACATCGACCGGCATCATCAGACTGGCTGGCGAGATGCGTTGCCAAAGGCCGAAGTCGACCCCCAATGAATCGCGGCGTACCATCCACCGAAGGAACATATTTAAGCGTTTGCAACGCGACCCCCTGTCGGGTGACGGCACATGCTTGCGGGTCCGCGCCGGCGACCAATCGACGGCAAATACCCGTTCGTGGAAGGCCTGTAGCCGCTGCCGTCCGTCGAATTCACCTGCCGCAGCTTGCCACACCGCAGCTTGCCCCACCGTAGCTTGCCCCACCGTAGCTTGCCCCGCCGCAGATTCACCCGCCATCGATTCCGCGCGTTTGAGGAATGCATCCTCCAGGCTGCTGTATTGGCTATAATGCCGATGGAGGAAGTCGATCAAAAACAATAAATCCGTATCTTGAATGGTTCGGTGCACAAACCCCTGTACGGAGGCCCATTCGCGTTGGGTGGAGGAGCGCACAAAATCGCCTGGAGCGTTGTCCATCCGCCGCATGAGATCGCGCGCCTTGCTAATAATGGTGGTGCGGTTGCCCCACGAAAACAACGCAGCAAAAAACCCCGCCACCTCGATATCGGTTCGTTGGGTAAACAGGTGGGGGATCTGGATGGGATCGTTGTCGATAAAGGCCGGGCAGTGGTAGCGCTCGGTGGCCTCAAGCACTGCTTCTTGCCAATTTGGCTTTTTCACCCTAATCCGTTCTAAAAAGCCTATCCGTCCTATCCATTCTATCCGTTCTATCCATTCTATCCGTTCTATCCGTTCTATCCATCCTATCCGTTCTATCCAGCCAATCCGTCCAATCCGGCCTTCAAATCGTCGATCAGGTCATCGATGTCCTCCACGCCCACACTCAGACGAAGTAGTCCGTCCACAACCCCCGCTGCCATCCGGCGTTCGCGGGGAATGCTCGCATGGGTCATGCTGGCCGGGTGGCCCACGAGCGACTCCACACCACCAAGCGATTCAGCCAAAGAAAAGACCTTGAGCGATGAGGCCAGCTGCCGTGCCGCCTTTTCCGAGTCGTTTTGTAGGGTAAACGACACCATCCCGCCGAATCCCCTCATTTGTTTGGCCGCCACGGCATGCCCCGGGTGGTCGGAGAATCCGGGGTAATAGACCCGCCCCACAGCCGGGTGATTCCTCAGAAATTGGGCCACGGCTGCCGCATTTTCGCCATGCGCTTTCATGCGCAGGTGCAGGGTTTTGACCCCACGCAACACCAAAAATGAGTCCATTGGGCCCGGATTGGCGCCACAACTGTTCAGGATGAAGGCCAAACGGGCATACAAAGACTCCTGGTTGGTCATGAGCGCACCCATCACCACATCGCTGTGCCCGCTGAGGTATTTGGTTACGCTGTGCATCACGATGTCGGCACCCCAATCGAGTGGGTTCTGGAGGTAGGGCGATGCGAATGTATTATCGACCGCCAACCAGAAGCCTCCCTTTTGGGCCACATGGGCCAAGGCCGCGATGTCCACGATCCGAAGCGTTGGATTGGTGGGCGTTTCTGCCCAAATCAACCGGGTTTTTTCCGTCACATGAGCCGAAACAACGGCGAGATCAGACAGATCGATGAAGTGGAAACGAATGCCAAGGTGTTCATAGATTTGGGTGAACATCCGATAACTCCCTCCGTATAGGTCATCGCCGGCGATCACTTCATCACCGGGTTGAAGGAGCTTGATGACGGCGTCTATGGCACCCATTCCGCTTGAAAAGCAAAGACCGTAGGCCGCATTTTCGAGCGCTGCCAGATTGGCCTCCAATTGGCTGCGGGTCGGATTCTTTCCACGGGCATAGGCATAGCCCTTGTGTTGCCCCGGCGCTTCTTGCACGTAGGTGGATGTTTGGTAGATGGGCGTCATAATGGCCCCGGTCACCGGATCGGGATGCACCCCGGCATGAATGGCTTTCGTTCCGAATTTCATTGTCTCGTTGGTTTTTCTTTTTCAGTTTATTTTTTTTCTGTTGATTTCTGCCGATCTATTGAACAAAATGAACGAATTCATCAACGCTGTTGATTCCAGTAATGATGATGAACCCAATTGCAGCACAAACAT
>VGGT01000211.1 GCA_016868485.1 Bacteroidota bacterium | reverse complement strand
TCCGATAAAGTCGAGTTTCTCCCAAGTGAACAACTCAACCTGCACGGTTTTTTGATTGTCGGGTTGGTTGCCCCAAGAAATTGTCTTGTTCACCACCTGAGGACGGCGACCCATATGACCATAAGCTGCCGTTTCGGCATAGATCGGCTGCTGCAGTTTCAGACGCTGAATGAGCATGCCCGGACGCATATCAAATATCTCTGATACCCGGCGTGCTATTTCGCTATCCGATAATTTTCGACCTTCCTCATCACGCACCTTGGCCGTTCCATAGGTGTTCACGTAAAGGCCTACGGGCTCGGCTACTCCGATGGCATAAGCCACCTGAACCAATACCTGAGCGGCAACGTCGGAAGCGACTAGATTTTTTGCGATGTGGCGCGCCGCGTAGGCGGCCGAACGGTCGACCTTCGAGGGGTCCTTGCCTGAAAAGGCACCGCCACCGTGGGCGCCCTTACCACCGTAGGTGTCAACGATAATCTTGCGACCGGTGAGACCCGTATCGCCATGTGGACCACCGATCACGAAGTTCCCCGTTGGGTTGATGAAGTATTTCACTTCTTCCGTAAACAATCGGCGCACTTTCACCGGCAGGCGCTTGAGCACGCGAGGCATCAGGTAGCGGTGGATATCGGCCGTAATCTGCTCCTGCATAGCCTTTTGGTCGCGCGATTCATCACCCGTTTGGACGAACGGATCGTGTTGGGTAGAAATGACAATGGTGTCTATCGCCTCAGGCTTGTGTTTCTCGCTGTAGCGTACGGTAACTTGGCTCTTGGCATCGGGGCGCAAGTAGCGCATGGGGCGGCTTTCGCGACGCAACACGGCCAATTCGCGCAGGATGATGTGACTGATTTCCAATGGCAGGGGCATGAAGCTGTCTGTTTCGTTGGTGGCGTAACCAAACATCATACCTTGATCGCCGGCACCTTGATCTTCAGGACGTGCCTTCTCAACGCCTTGGTTGATGTCGGGCGATTGTTCGTGGATGGCTGAAATGACGCCACAACTGTCGGCGTCGAACATATATTCAGAGCGGGTGTAACCAATTTTGCGAATGGTGTCGCGCGCTACTTTTTGAACGTCGACATAGGCGGTCGACTTCACCTCCCCGCTCAGTACGGCGAGTCCGGTGGTTACTAAGGTTTCACAAGCAACTTTGGAGGCGGCATCCTGCGCTAAAAATGCATCCAGTAGGGCGTCAGAAATCTGGTCAGCTACTTTGTCGGGATGCCCTTCAGAAACGGACTCAGAGGTGAAGAGGTATGACATATATGGTTATTTAGGTATTTAATGTTAATTGTGTATGATAAATCAAAGATAGTTGAATAATTGCTCTGAAATTCCGCCGAAGGCCGAGGTTTCGGGGCACAAATAACAAGATTTGTTTCGACAATCTCAAGAAGTTTTGACAAACTCAAAAAATATTCTAAAAAATTGGGCCGACTTATTCAGCCAGGAGCGACAAAATTCGGGTCCTCACTTTATCGGCCGTCGGCAACATGACCTGCTCGAGTCGTTCATTGAGGGGGATGGCCGGCATCGGTATGGCCCCCATGGCGTCGACAGCGGCATCGAGCGATTGAAAGCAATGCCTGGAAATTCGGTGTGCCAAAGACTCAGCAAATGAATTGAGCAATGGTTCCTCCGTGAGGACCAACACCTTGCCGTGTCTACGAGCCTGTTCATAGCAGAGTTGTTCATCGACAGGGTATAAACTCCGGAGGTCAACCACTTCTACCCTTCCTTTGAGCGAAGGATGATCGGCGGCAGACAGCGCCCAATGTACGCCCATGCCGTAGGTGATCACCACACAGCTATCGCCTTCCTCGACCCGATCCAACGCAGCATGGTGCACCACGCGCCCCACGCCTATGGGCACGCGGTAGTGCTCATCGGGCTCTATGGTTTTGGCTGCTTCCGTACCGGGCACTTTACTCCAATACAAACCTTTGTGTTCGAAAACCACAACAGGATTGGGGTCGTAATAGGCCGATTTTAATAGTCCTTTGAGGTCGGCGGCATTGGAGGGGTACACCACTTTGATGCCTCTAATGCACAGGATAGCCGACTCAATACAGCCCGAATGATAGGGTCCACCACCTCCGTATGCACCACAAGGCACGCGTATGACGCTCGAAATCGGGAATTGACCGTTGCTTAAATAGCAACTTTTGGAAAGCTCTACCACCAGCTGGTTGACGCCTGTCCAGATATAATCCGCAAATTGTATTTCCACGATGGCCCGGGCTCCAACGGCCGACATGCCCGCAGTGGATCCCACCAGATAAGCCTCTTGTATGGGGGTGTTAAACACCCGTTCATCCCCAAACTTCTCAGCGAGGGTAGCTGCCTCGCGGAATACGCCACCCAATCGCCGGCCAACATCTTGTCCGTAGAAAAGCGACTCTGGATGACTCCTTAATAGCTCTTCGACGGCGTGCAGGGCCGCATCGACCATCACCACTTTTTCGTGACCCGCCGGATTTCTTTCGCCAAGCTCTTGGGTAATGGGCGTTGGGGCAAATTCATGGGCGGTCAGGCTGTCGTCGGAGGGGATAGGAGCCTCAACGGCGCGTTTGAATTCGGCCGACACGTATTCCCGACATTCTGTGTGCATGCGATCGAGTTCCTCCTCCCAAAATCCTGCTTTTAGCATCGATTTTTTGAGACGGGGCAGGGGATCGTGGCGCTGGTGATCGGCTAAATCGTGTGCTTCGCGGTACCATTCACGCCGCACCCCCGAGGTGTGGTGCCCCAGAAGTGGACAGGTCGCATGAACCAGTACAGGACCCTGGCGGTTTCGTACGTGCCGGAAGGCATCGTGCAGGACTTTGTAGCTGTCTATAAAGTCGGATCCATTGGCGCGCAGTCGCTTCATCCCCTTGAATCCTTCGGCATACTCATAGGCATCCATGGCACGCATTTCATTGGCGTGCGCGGAGATGCCCCATTGGTTGTCTTGCACCAAGTAAACGATCGGCAAGCGGTGCAGTACGGCCATTTGGAAAGCCTCTGCGACTTCGCCCTCGGTCACGGAGCCGTCGCCAAGCGAGCACAGCACGAGTGGCCGAACGTTCAATGGGCTGTTCTCGCCTTCAGCAGCGGTGAGGAGGCCTTGCTTTTCGAGATAGGCCAGCCCATGTGCCATGCCCGTAGCGGGGATGGCCTGCATGCCTGTGGCGCTGCTTTGGTGCGGGATGGTGGGCATGCCGGGTCGCCGCACAGAGGGGTGCGCGTAGTAGGTTCTCCCGCCTGAGAAGGGGTC
>VGGT01000210.1 GCA_016868485.1 Bacteroidota bacterium | reverse complement strand
ATTGGGGCGGGTGGAGGTCGTGGGCACCTCAGAGGACCGGAATTTTTGTTATATCCCTCGCAACTATTCCATCCCATCCGATGCTGCCTACCTTCATATAACATCCAACAACACGATTTTTGGCACCGAAATGCACGCATTTCCCAAAAGTCCTGTGCCATTGGTTTGCGATATGTCGTCCGATATTTTTAGTCGACCGATCGATGCATCAGGTTTCGGGTTGATCTATGCCGGTGCCCAGAAAAACATGGGCCCAGCGGGCACGACCCTCGTGGTCGTGAAGCGCGAACTTTTGGGCCGCTCCGGGCGACGACTCCCAGCCATGCTCGACTACGCGGTGCACAGTAAGGGCGACAGCATGCACAATACGCCCCCTGTTTTCGCGGTATTGGTATGCATGCATACCCTTCGCTGGATTGAGGATATGGGTGGGTTATCGGCCATGCAACAGCGCAATCAGGACAAAGCGCACCTTTTATATTCCGAAATTGATCGAAATCCACTCTTCCGGGGCACGGCGGATCTTGCCGATCGTTCATTGATGAACGCGACCTTTGTGCTGATCGACGAGCAACATAAATCGGCCTTCGATGCGCTGCTCAAAGAAGCTGGAATCAGCGGATTAGAAGGGCATCGGTCGGTCGGTGGGTACCGCGCCAGCATGTACAACGCCTTACCCCAAAGCAGTGTTCAGGTATTGGTGGATGTGATGCACGATCTGGAACGGAAAAATGGATAGTGGAATAATAGATGGTAGAGCAATAGATGATGGAAACATGCTTGATGGAAACATGCTTGATGGAAACATGCTTGACGGATAAATGCTTGACGGATAAATGCTTGACGGAGAATTATATAACAACTGATTATCAATATACACTGTAATGAACATACTGGCCAACGACGGCATAGACCCTGCCGGAAAAGAGATCCTGGAACAAGCGGGATTCAAAGTGGACACCAATAAAATCGCACAAGAGGATTTGCCAGAAAAACTCAGGTTTTATGACGGAATCATTGTACGAAGTGCTACTACCGTTCGTGAGTCTCTAATGGATGCATGTGGCGATCGCCTCAAATTTATCGGTCGAGCGGGTGTGGGCCTCGACAACATCGACGTAGAGGCGGCGAAAGCCCGCAATATTTTGGTGCTCAATACCCCAGCGGCCTCTTCCTTATCTGTGGCTGAACTCGTCTTTTCGCATTTATTCGGATTGAGTCGCTTGATGCATCGGTCGAATCGTGAATTAAACGATGGTTCGGCCGCGCAATTCAACCGCCTCAAAAAGGAATTTGCCGGTGGATGGGAGTTATTCGGCAAGACACTGGGCATCATAGGTTTCGGAAGAATTGGCCAAGAAGTCGGGCGTATTGCCCGCGGAATCGGTATGCCGGTCATGGTTTTCGATGTGGTGTTTGAGTCATCCGATTCCTTAGCGCGAGAAATGGAACACAAGCACGGTGTTGTTGTGGCCTCCTTAGATGATGTGCTTGGCAAAGCCGACTGCATCAGTCTGCACACGCCCGGGCTCGGCAAGCCCCTCATTGATGCATTCGCCATTGATAAGATGAAAAAGGGAGCGGTGCTCATTAACTGTTCGCGTGGGGGCATTGTCGATGAACAAGCTTTATTAGACGCACTCGATTCAGGTCACCTCTTGGCAGCTGGCTTGGATGTTTTTTCCAATGAACCCACACCCGATCCTCGGCTTCTAAACCACCCCCAAATTTCGGTGAGTCCACATATTGGCGCATCCACAGCTGAGGCACAAGAACGGGTGGGGATCGAAATGGCCCAGCGGATCATCGCAGCATTCAACCCATAAAATGCCTGAATTTCGGCCATTTCGTCCGTTTCTTCCCAAGCAGGAGGCTATGCCTCGCTTATTCAGAATAGAAGGGCCACTAACGAAGGAAGGATTACCAACGAATAGCGGGGATCAACGGGATACAGATATAGGTTGTCTTCTTCAGGCTCTGGTGCCTGGCCGAACAGCGGCAGACAGGAAAGCAATTTCCCTAAATGCCCTCGAAACATGGGGTTCGTGGACGGCGGATGGCACATTCTCTCAACATCCAAACCCATCGTTTGTCTTGTATAGGGTTAGATACAGAGATCGGTGGCAACACGGTTGGATTGGACTCACCGATGCCCGCGATTTGATCCAAAAACGCATCCGAAAACACGAAAACGTTCGAGCAGATCGTGTGGCCCAACTGACCGAATTCACAGAACTCAGCGGCCTCCAAACCACGCCCGTTTTTTTGAGTCACCCCCAGCAGTCGGTCATCAACCGCATCATGTTCGAGGCGCAAGCAAGCCCGCCGCAACGCAGTGGCAAGCTACCCGATGGACGGGAATTTTGCCTTTGGCTGGTCGATGATCCCCAAAAAATCTCAAGTTTGGGTGATGCCATAGCCAAGCTTCAGTGTTTGTATATTGCCGATGGCCACCACCGCGCAGCTGTTTCCGAGGCCCAAGCATCAGCAATCAATGGAACGCATTTTATACCGATGCTCAGCATTTTGGTGCCTTCGAATGAACTACACGTCTACCCGTTCTACCGCCGCATTCTCAACGATGAAGGTCCATTATCCGTATGGTCGCTTCTCGATCAACTCCGTGGAACCTACCTCCTGCGGGCTTGTCTCATCGAGCAAATGTACTACCAGTACCTACCCAATCATCAGTATTTGCTGTGTACAAAAGATGCCTGTTGGCTACTCATTAAAAAAGATCAAAAGCTGATCCATTCTGAGACGACGAGCAGAACAGGCCGACCAGAAGATTTACTGGATGTGAGCATACTGCACAGTGAAATCATAGGCCCTCTTGTGGGAATCACCGACCCCACCAAAGACCCACGCATTGAATACGGACCACTCAGTATGCACATCAAGGATTTCAAAACCATGTTGGCAGATCCCCAGACGGCCTTTGTATTGATCGCACGCGCACCCACAGCCGACGACATATTTAGGGTCGCTGATACAGGCGGTGTCATGCCCCCCAAATCGACCAGCGTTGAACCAAAAATCATTGACGGACTGGTGTTGTGGCAGCGCGAAAAAGCATAGCACTTGCGCGAGGGAATAGCGCTTGCGCGAGGGAATAGCGCTTGCGCGAGGGAATAGCGCTTGCGCGAGGGAATAGCGCTTGCGCGAGGGAATAGCGGCCGCCTTCAAACAAAAACCCCGCTACACGGGTATGTGTAGCGGGGTTAATAAACCAGGCTGGCAACGACCTACTCTTCCACATTTTACTGCAGTACCATCGGCGCTGTGGGGCTTAACTTCTCTGTTCGGAATG
>VGGT01000209.1 GCA_016868485.1 Bacteroidota bacterium | reverse complement strand
ACCGATTTTGAAACGGTTTGTGTTCCGCTACCATTAAAAAAGACGGCGCGGTCGTTTGCAGCGAATGTGCCGTTGAACGCTGCATTTCCGCCAACGTATAAGTCGCCGCCTAGGGCCGTTGAAAGTAATAAGGTGCCACTTGCACCCAAAACAAGATCTCCATTTATGTTAATGGACGTGCTGGCTGATCCCGAACTGATTGTGCCATCGGATACAACCAAATCATTATTAATCGTCCAAGCGTCGCTATTCCGAGTAATGGTGCTCCCCGATACGTTCATGGTAAAATCGTAAACTGTTATCCCACCAAAACTAGGACTACCGCTCCTATGACAATATGATTCCTGTGAAAAGGGCTTACTTGATAATCCATTTTCCGTTGAACTAACTGTAAAATATCGAAACCAGTCCGAACTGCCTCCTGAATTTCCACTAGGTACACGGGCAAAATTACCGCCACCGCCGCCACTGAAACTCATATAGCCAACAAAATTAAAAGCGGATGGCCTACCCGAGCCTGTTATCACCGACCACGGAATTGCAAATTCCCCAACGTCATTACCATCGTTAAAATTTTTGGATAGCGTACCTGTCACAGAAGACCCCCAACCTCCACTTCCATTGTCAGTTTTATAATCATCATAACCACTTTTTACATAGGCAAAAAAATCTGCTCTAAAAGGAAAAGTGGGCGTATGTCCATCATAGCCCGTTCCTGAGTTGGTGCCATTGGTATTGGCCCCACCGTTAACAGGAACTTGAGGGTCAATATCGATATAAAGTACAATGGCATCATTAAATTGTGTATGACCAGCAACAAGAACATACAGATTGTTATCGTCCCAAGTTATGTACCAAGTTCGACCATCAATAGCTGATGATGCATTTTGACCACTTGCATGATTCCCATACTCATTCGTCCCAAGAGCACCATTGATTGTAGGCGTGGTGAACTGAGCAAGAACGGCGCAAGAGATGAAAGAAAAGAGAAGATTAAGTATCCAATGTTTCATAAAAGTTTTTTTAACAAAAATTCATCAAATTTAATAAATTCGAAATTGCAAAAAAAAAAATTTTTAACCCCCACCCGCCACACCGTGGCCTTTGGCCGTGCTGCCGGCGAAGCGGTTTTTGTCGAGCGCCTCAAAGGGCGAGTTGTTCGACACAAACTCGGGGACCATGACTTTCATGCGCGCCACCACCGTGGCTTCATCGGTCGCAAACAACAAACGCTTGAGTTCCTTCATGTTCGCGCCTACTTCTCCGAGGGGGTAGCGCCGAACCTGGGCCCGCATGATCTTGGGGTGATGCGTGGGCAGGGTGTTCTCCGAGCTGGCCAGCAGTTCCTCGTAGAGTTTCTCGCCGGGGCGAAGTCCGGTGAATTCAATGCGGATGTCTTTATCGACCTCCAAGCCCGACAACTGGATCATTTTGCGGGCTACATCCACAATGCGCACCGATTTACCCATATCGAACACAAAAATCTCACCCCCTGTGCCCATCACACCGGCTTCCAATACCAGGGAACAGGCCTCCGGAATGGTCATAAAATAGCGGGTGATGTCGGGGTGGGTTACCGTTATCGGACCCCCATCGGCGATTTGCTTGCGAAACAAAGGCAGCACCGATCCATTCGAACCCAGCACATTGCCGAAGCGCGTGGTAATGAATTTGGTGGATGCCGCGTCATCACTTAACGCTTCGGCGCGGGCCTCGGGCCGCAAGGAATCGTTGGGATCGGGTGATAGGCTCTGGGTGTAGATCTCGGCGAGGCGCTTACTGGCTCCCATAACATTGGTGGGGTTTACCGCTTTGTCGGTGCTCACCATCACAAAACGATCAACCCCATACTCGAGCGACAAATCGGCCAGCTGCTGGGTGCCAAACACATTCACATGCACAGCCTCGTGCACATTGGCCTCCATCAGGGGCACGTGCTTGTAGGCCGCCGCGTGGAATACATAGTGTGGACGAAAACGTTCGAAGAGCGTACGCATGCGCCGCTCGTTGCGGATGTCGCCCATGGCAAAAAACATGGCTGGCTGAAGAGCAGCGGGTAGCTTGCGCATCTCCTGCTCCAATTCATACATGGGGGTTTCGGCTTGGTCAACCAAAATTAAGCGCGCAGGCTTGTAGTGCAGGATCTGGTTGGCCAGCCCCGACCCAATCATCCCCGCGGCACCAGTCACCATCACCACCCGATCGGTGAGGGCATCACGCACGCGGTCGTTGTCGAGCCGAATTTCTTGTCGTTGCAGCACATCCTCTATACGCACCGGCCGCAGCTGGCGCGTGCTGAATTCACCATTGATCCAACGCTCAACAGGAGGAATTGATTTCACCTGAAGACCTTTCTCTAAACACCGTTCAATGATGGCGGCCTTTCGCTCGGCGTCAATATTCTGTATGGCCAGAATCACCACCGACACGCCGTTTTCAAGAGCAAAATCACTCTCCAGGATGGCCGAAGGGGCATACACCCGCAAGCCCTGCAGCCGGCGGTTTTGCTTGCCTGGCTCATCGTCCATAAAGGCTATGACCCGATAACCGGAGGCCTTGTCGGCCGAAATGCCATTGCGCGCGATCACCCCGGCGTCGCCCGCACCGTAAATAATGGCATTTTGCCGATCGCCCAGTATGCCCATTTGCGCAGCCCTGCCCCGCACCAGTTGGTGGTAGACCAACTTAAATACAAATCGACTACCGATTAACACCAAGGTGGTGAGCGCAAAAAGAATGGCGATGGTGGAATGAAACACCAATAAAAAATGCTGTTGCGGGAGCTTGAGTCGTTCGGCTGTCCAGCGCACAATCAGTAGGATAGCTGTGGCCCAAACCACCCCGCGAAATACTTTTATGGCGTCGTGCAAGCCAGTATGCCGCACCACGCCGCTGAACGATTGCGCCAACAGAAATCCTATTCCATAGACAGTGGTGACCCACAATGCCCGTTCCATCAAGAATTGGGCTGCAAATTCATCGAGCGAGAAATTCAGGCGGGTAAGGAGTGCCAGTACGTAGCAACAAAAGACCAACAGCAAATCAATGGCCAAAACCAGCCAACGCGAAACAAAGCGGTTGGCGAAGCGTTGAGTTAGACGGGTTAGAAAATCGTCCATAGTACAGAGTGACAAAAGTATACAATAATTGCAGAGAAATCAAAAACTATTGAGCAGCTGATTGATTAGTGGCTCATTAAAAACTCGGGGTAGCGGGCGCCGAAACGATCGCTGAACCGATAGCCGCCGCCGAAGCGGGGGTTTGCATCGGCCAGCCACAGCGTTCCCTGCTGATCCGAAAGCACGTCTGCATCTAAATTG
>VGGT01000208.1 GCA_016868485.1 Bacteroidota bacterium | reverse complement strand
TCGGGGTTGTAGCGGCCATCAGGTAAAAACAACAGATAGGAAAGAAGACCGAAGGGAAGAACTATATAGATGAAGCCGAGAAAGGTCAGTCCCACATGCGCAAAGGGCTGATCGCGGTTGAGGTAGAGTTCCACCAACAGAAAAAAAGCGCAGAATGGGATCATCAGTACCATCCATCCGTGGTCGACCAGCCCCGATGCGCTCAAAGCCATGCCCAAATACAAGATACCTCCAGTCAACATCGAGGCGAGGTATTCACGCCTGCGTTCGCGGGGTACAGCCATTCGGTAAAACTCAAATAGCCCTACCTGTGCGAGCAGTCCAAATAAAACAGCAAAAGCGGGGAAACCCCACCACAGCGACGCCAAAATCGAGCCCACCAGTAGGCTACCGGTCAGCATTCGTTGCAGCAGGGCGCGTTCATTCAGTTTCATCAGGCGCGGTCATTCAGTTTCATCAGGGGTTGGGTGGAGAAAGGCGAAGATACATCATGGCCTGATCATAGTCGCTTTCTTCCACCATCACGCGAACCCTTCCAAAATTGCCGTACGATCGATCGCGAAGGTTCAACACTACGGCTAGGATGTCGTGCTCTTCCAACACGGCCTTCACCAATTCAGCCTGCCATTCCGATGGCCCTTCATAAACGGCACGCCAATGAGCCATATTGATGGTCGGTTAAGATCCCGAAGAGGGATGTCTTACTGGTAAAGATACGAGAACGCGACAACTAAAAATTCAGTTGGCATTGGATTCGTAGCAAGCGCCCTCCCTGGCGATTGTCGGGCCGCAATGAATCCTCGAATGTTCGATCCGAGAATGTGTACATAAGTACCCATTCAACTTTGGGAATGGGCAGCCATTCAAAGCCGACTTCAAGTTCCCGAACCCTATGTCGCGTAGCGTCAACTTCATGTTTTTTGCCCCCATGGTAGGTTTGAGCACGTACAAATGGGTAAGTGACGCGCGTGCCTTTTTGCACCATATACATTAATTGGGCATAGCCACCACGGAGACGGCGCGACTCAATTGTTTGGTTCTCAGGATTAAACTCGGGTCCAATACCTGTATTGTATTCGGCTTGGATGCCCCAAGGCTGGGGGTATTTCACGAATCCAGCCGTCATTCGTTGGTCAGTAAATTCTGTTGCGCCTAAGACACCGGAGCGCTTACTGACAACGAATTTCCCGGTGTATGCAGAAACGAATGGTTCGATCAATTGACCGTTGGCCCATTCGAACGGGTAGGTAAGTCGAGCAACAACATGTTGGGTGTTGTTGAGTTCGGGTCGACTCGCTGTTTGCCCGTTGTATACCCCCAATCCGACTACACCGTAGTCTCCGCTGCCTTTCAACCCCGATCGAACAAGGTGGCTGAAACGCTTCCGAATATGTTCAGGGGCCCAATAAAAGAAAACGCCAATGTCGCGTTCATTGGCCACGGCCGAGTTTAGGGCATCGTTTCGGTCGAGCGGCAGTCGATTCTGGCTCGACTGCAAATTTTCAAAACCGAATGGAACCTTACTCTGGCCAAGCCGCAACCGAAACGTGCGCTTAGCATCCAAGGCTAAATCGAAATAGGCGTCTCTAATTTGGGTGAAATTATTGTCGGCCCCGGTTGGGGATGACCCGAAATCGGGTTGGATGTAAAAAAACACCCTTTCATGCAAATTACCATAGAAAATAAGACGGATGCGCCGAAAAAAGAAGCCGCCATTTTTTCCCCATGAGCGGTCGCACTGAATGCAGGTTAGGTCAGGATTGGTTTCGAGCAGACGGTTGTAGCGCAATTGGGTATAGCCCCTCAACTGTATGGTTTCATACCAAGGATCCTCAGCAGCCATCTTAAGCTTGAGCACGTTCGATTGCTGGATCAGTAGGCTGTCGGCTTGCTGAGCGGCAGCCTGTCCAATACCCAAGAAAAAGTAAACCAAATAGAGGCAGAGCCGTACGGCAACTTTTACATGCATCCCTGATACAGGTTATTCATTCAAACAGATTGACTCGGCCACCTATTGACCCGGTCAAAAGTAATGAAGATTAACTCTGCGTGAACGCTATATGATAAAATTGTTAACACATACGCGCTGTTTGCTTTTTATCATGAGGTATCCTGCCGCTGCAGCGAGGGCGAGTCCGCCCACCACCCACACCCCCGGCATACCCATCGCGTCAGAATCAGCGTTCGACTGCTCAGAAAAGCCTGTCGCTTGAGCCATCCCAATGGAAAGGGCATTGTGGGTGGCGTGCGACAAAACCGCAGGCCAAAGACTACCGGTAAACCAAGCCAGGTAACCCAGTTCAACCCCCAATAGCCAACGCGGAAAAAAGCCCAGCCATTGCATATGAATGGCACTGAATAGGGCGCCACAGATCCAAATAGCGGCATGCGGCGAGGCCACCCAACGCATGAAAATGCGCTGTACAATACCGCGAAAAATTAATTCTTCGCCCAGGGCGGGCAAAAGCACCAAAACAACCACGTTCAGCATCAGAGCCTGAGCACCGGAGGCCGATAAAAAAGCCTGGATGATTTGTTCGGTCTGTTGCTCCGAGGCCCGCCAGGCATCTTCCCATTCGGCCAGTGCGGGGGGTAGGTGCAACGATTGATTCCATGCGTGGAGGCTGTAGGCCAATGGCAGGAGTCCGGCCGCCAATAAGGGGGTAAAACCATAAACGGCAAGCGGAACCCCCCGCAACTTGGTCAAGGGGTTCCCATCCTGATTGAAGTCGTAGTAGTAGAGAAAGATCAAGGCAGGAACAACAAAAATGAACAACTGCATAATTCCCTGCGACAACCAATACAGCGGCAGCAAGGCTTTTGGTATCGACGATTGTAGGCCAATGGCATCCAAAGAAAATCCTGTTACGGCCGGCGCCAAATAATAAAGTGAGGCTGTGCCCAATAGAGCCAAGCCCAGGCAGAGGCCCATCAAAAGGAACAACTGAACCACAGGGTGTTGCTCGCGAAGGGGCGTATTCAAAGTAAGTCCATATTTTAGGTAAATTTACGCGCTTTTTATTCCCATGGTACGTATAGGCCCGCTTGAACTGGGCGAATTTCCCCTGCTTTTGGCCCCAATGGAGGATGTGAGTGATCCACCGTTCCGTGCTGTTTGTCGCCGCAACGGAGCCGACCTCATGTACACCGAATTTATTTCATCGGAGGGCCTCATCCGTGATGCCCACAAAAGTGTGCAGAAGCTCGATATCTACGACGACGAGCGCCCCATGGGCATACAGATATTCGGAGGCGAGCGTGAAGCGATGCTGCAAGCCGTCGATCGAGTGGCCCAAGCGGCCCCCAACCTGATCGATATCAACTACGGATGCCC
>VGGT01000207.1 GCA_016868485.1 Bacteroidota bacterium | reverse complement strand
CCGATTCAATCCTTGTTTTTCCCTTCACCCGGGTAACTACACTGAAATCTGAATTTTTTCTTCCAGAGAAGCGTGAAAAAGTGGTAGAGAACCGCTATCTGATCCACATTCAGCCTATTTTTGCACCCGCCCTTCCATGATCCCCCATCATCTACCTGAACCCCTCTACCGCGCGCTCTATGAGCTGGCCCGGGAGCGGCAACAGGCGTGCTACTTGGTTGGCGGGTATGTCCGCGATTTATTCTTGCAAAGACCCGTCAAAGATGTGGACATCTTGGTGGTTGGGGGGGGCATTGAATTCGCGCAAAGATTGGCCGAACGACTGGAAGGCAGTCCTCAGGTTCATTTTTACGGGCAATACGGTACGGCCATGATGCATACACACGGTCTGGACGTTGAATTTGTTGGGGCGAGAAAGGAGTCCTATCGCTCCGATTCCCGTAAGCCATTGGTGGAAGACGGCAGCCTTGAAGATGATCTCGATCGTCGCGATTTTACCATTAATGCTTTGGCGCTGCAAATTTGGCCTGATTCCGGAACCTTGGTTGATCGGCATGGGGGAATCAAGCACCTCAATGAAGGGGTGATCTGCACGCCTTCAGAGCCTGAGCTGACCTTCAGCGACGACCCCTTGCGCATGCTTAGGGCTATACGGTTTGCTTGTCAACTCGGCTTCACCATCGAAGAAAATACGCTTCATGGGATTCGATCCAGTGCCCACCGCATCGACATCATCTCCGCCGAACGGATTTCCGATGAACTTAATAAGATCATTCGATCGTCGCGTCCGGATGTTGGGTTCGAACTGTTGCTCGACACGGGGCTGTTGGAACGTTTTTTTCCTGAAATGGCTGCCCTTCGTGGTGTGGAAGTGGTGCAGGGCATGGGGCACAAAGACAATTTTTATCATACGCTTCAAGTGCTCATGAATATGCTGCCCCATGATCCGCCGCTTTGGTTGCGCTGGGCGGCACTCCTGCACGACATCGCCAAGCCGCCAACACGCAGGTTTGACCCCGATACCGGATGGACCTTTCATGGACACGAAGACTTGGGCGCACGTATGGTTCCGCAAATATTCCGCAGGCTCAAACTTCCGCTCAACGACGATATGAGGCGTGTGCAAAAATTGGTCAGACTGCATTTGAGACCCATCGCCCTCACAAAAAACAGTGTCACAGACTCCGCAGTGCGCCGGTTAATCTTTGAGGCAGGAGCGGAGGTTGATGCACTGATGATTCTGTGCAGGGCAGATATCACATCTAAAAATGAGCGCAAGGTCAAAAGATACCTCGATAACTTTGCCGAGTTGGAAGAAAAACTGCGCATGGTTGAGCAAGGCGATCGCATGCGATTGTGGCAACCACCCGTAAGTGGTCATGAAATCATGACCCGCTATCAACTGGCAGAAGGACCTCAGGTAGGCCGATTAAAAAATGCCTTGCGGGAGGCCATCCTCGAAGGTGAAATAGAAAACACCGCCAATGAAGCCCTCGAATTTTTAGATAAAAAAGCCTTCAGCATGGGGTTGACCGCATGCAACTAGTTCGTTTATTTGACACAAAAATCCACTCTTCATGGCTGTATATCGTTTTCGCATAGAGATTGAAGATCACGACAATCTCTTCAGAGAAATCGAAATTAAATCTTCGCAAACCTTTCAGGATTTGCACTTCTCTATTTTACAAGCATTTGGCTTCGATTTGAAGCACTCCGCTTCATTTTTTTACAGCGACGACCTCTGGCATATGGAAGATGAGATTGCGTTTGAGCTATTGCCCTACAGCCAAATTTCGGGTGCATCCCCTATGTCGAAAGTCAGAATCAGCGACTATATCGACGATCCACACCAACGATTTTTGTATGTCTATCAATCCGACGAAGGTTGGGTTTTCCTCACCGAATTGGTGAACATCAGTACGGATGCCCCAAAAGCGGGTGAAAATTACCCGCGGATGGTAAAAAGCGTGGGTGAAGCCCCAAAACAATATCCGGTAAAACCTGTTTTTCGTCCACTCCCCGATGAGGTTCCATTGCGTGTGGTTGATGACTTAGCGGACGCGGCGGCAGAGCCGGCAGCAGACGAATTAGTGGTATTTGAAACCCTCGAAGCGGGCGCGCAACGCGCACCCAAAGAGGCCGACGACGATCCACTGAGTTTGGGCACAGAAGTGGAATTGGGCGTAGATGCCGACGACCTAAATGGCCTGGGCGATGATCAAGGTGATGACGATGGGATCAACGATGATGACGATGGGATCACCGATGATGACGATGGGATCACCGATGATGACGATCAACAAGACGACGGTGGCGAAGATGGGTTTGATGATGATGACGATTATTCTGGGGGAGGTGGTAAGGGGCGTCGGGGAATGGCCTACGACAGCGACGACTACTAAATTCCCATCCCCCACTGTCTCATACTCCTCAACCACCCCAAAGTCTGTCAGCTGCCCATAAGTTATTGGTTGTTGTGGTGGGACCCACGGCTTCCGGAAAAACCGAGTTGGCCATCAACCTGGCTGAGCGGTTTAAAACGGAGATCATCTCATTCGATTCGCGTCAATTCTACCGGGAAATGCCCATCGGCTCTGCCGCACCTTCTGGGGAGCAACTCAATCGAGTGCGCCACCATTTCATCGCCGACCGCAGTTGCCTGCATCCCTTAAACGCCGGGGCTTTTGAACGGGAAGCCTCGCCTCTACTCGATACGCTATTTTTACCGTTCTCCATAGTTGTTGCCGTAGGGGGAAGTGGTCTGTTTCTTCGAGCACTCCTGGAGGGTTTCGACGATATGGGCACAGTCGACCAAGGCCAGGCCCGGCAATTTTGGACCGATTTTTATTTGCAAAAGGGCATTGCTGCCTTGCAAGCCGAGGTAATGAAACGCGATCCAAAATACGCCGAAACGGCCGATATGAACAACCACCAGCGATTAATTCGGGCATTGGAGGTGGAACAACTGACTGGATTACCCTATTCACAGCACCGAAAAGGGTCGCAGAAAGAACTACCGTTTCGTGTATGCATCGTCGGATTAAATCCAAGGCGGGAAGTGCTTCACCAACGTATTCTAGAAAGAACACAGGGCATGATTGAGGCGGACCTGGAAGGAGAAGCGCGCGAACTGTACCCCCTGAGGCATCTCAAGAGTTTGCAAACGGTAGGCTATACAGAATGGTTCCAGCATTTCGATGGTGTGCTTCCGCGCCAGGATGTTGCCCAGCAAATCTTATTTCATACCCGCAGCTATGCCCGTCGACAAATCACCTGGTTCCGAAAAACCGAAGGCATTCGCTGGTTTGAGGATGCCTCAGATCCCCAAATTGCACAGCATGTCGATGCTG
>VGGT01000206.1 GCA_016868485.1 Bacteroidota bacterium | reverse complement strand
GGGATGTAACGGGCACTCAGCCACAGCAGCCAACAGTAGAGTGCTACGAGACCGCGACCTTCAACAGCACGACTTGCTCATGGGATGTAACGGGCACGCCAAGCCCCGTTATCGCTTCAAATGAGTCTGCTTGTTCCAGTTACACTTGGTCAGTTAATGGACAGACCTATACTTCAAGCGGGGTATATTCCTACAACACGAATTGTCAGGACTATCAATTAACACTCGTCATTACACCGCTCACAATGAACATCACTCAAGTTTCAACCTGTAACAGCTACACCTGGAATGTTAACGGTCAAACCTATACGATGAGCGGTACATACACCGAAGTGAACGGTTGTCATACAGAATCTTTAGAGCTAACGATACTGACATCAAATGCATCTACCGTTAACCAAGTAATTTGTGCGCCTTCGAGTTATTCAATAGGTTCGAACGTATTTGATGCAACCGGAACCTACACAGTCACACTCACGAATTCAGCTGGCTGTGACAGTATCGTTACCTTAAATCTTACGGTAAACCAGCCCAGTGCACTAACCTTGAATCCGACCATCTGTCCGAGCAGTAGTTTTGTTGTAGGAGGGCAATCCTATACCCAAGCAGGGATTTACACGATTGTTCTCACCAATGCCAAGGGTTGTGATAGTACGATTACGCTTAACCTTGCGGTTGGTGCTAACATCTTAACGCCTCTTTCAGCCACGATATGTTCACCTAATACTTATTTATTCGGGGGTGTTCACTACTCAGAAAGCGGTGTGTATAGTAATACATTACTAAGTTCATCTGGATGTGACAGCATTGTAACACTGACGCTTACCGTTATTCAATCCACCACAAACACCACCCAAGTGTCTGTTTGTGATAGCTACTCATGGAGCATAAGCGGACAAACATACACCGTTAGCGGAACCTATAGTGTTGTTACAGGATGTCATACCGAAGTTTTACAGCTCGTGGTAACACCAACAACCAGCCAAACATCGAATGTATCGGTCTGCGACAGCTACACTTGGCCCGTAAATGGACAGAGCTACACCACAAGCGGCACCTACACCCAAGTCAATGGTTGTCACACCGAGATTCTGAATCTCACAATCAGGCGCTCAACCCCTTATCAATTTGATGTTGCTGTATGTGCACCTGCAACCTACAGCTTTGGTGGGCAAGATTTGTCTCAGTCAGGAGTGTATACTCAGCTGCTTACCAACAACGCAGGTTGTGATAGTCTGGTTACGTTGAATTTAACGGTCAATGCACTACCCGTTTCCACCATTGCCCTTGTCGGTCCTTCTGTAATTTGTGCGGGAGATTCCTCAAGAATGGAAATAAACGCGCCAACAGGTACGTCAATTCAGTGGTATCGCGACGGCGTACTGATCCCCAACGCTACCTCATCCACATACTTTGGTCAACAGACGGGTAACTACAACGCACGAGTTACGGCAATCCAAACAGGATGCATTTTCACAACGGGTCAAGTATCATTGATGGTGATGCCAGGAACTGCTCATTTTCAAAACCAGCCGAGCGGACAATATGCACAGCTTGGTGCTGCCGCGACCTTCTCCGCTCAAGTCCAAAATGCCTATGCCTATCGTTGGCAGACTTTTGCCGGAACGACGGCAGGTTGGGTGGATTTGAACAATGGGTCACAATACTCAGGCACTCAAAGTGCAGCCTTAACTATTCTGTCTACAACAGTGTCAATGAATCAAAGTCGTTATCGATTGAGGGTTTCAGGTTGCCAAGGAGATATTATCTCTCAGGATGCTCAATTGGTACTTTACCCTGCTACAGCACCCGTTTCAATCTCTGTAGTTTCTGGTTCAACATGCCCTGGACAAACCATAGAGGTTCCTGTAATTGCATCAGCATTTACAAATGTTGGACGTATAAATTTGAGCTTGAGCTTTGATCCTACACGACTACAACTCTTAAATGTAATCAGAAACTCCGGTTTCGGTACATCACTCAGCAGTCAAGTTACAGGCAATACGATTCAACTAAACAGGAACAACACGACGGCTGTCACTTTAGTTGGGGATACTGTATTTAAGGTAATCTTCCAGGCGATCTCGTCTGGTACAGCGACATTGGCATGGAATACGCCGGCCGAAGGTGCGGTCGGATTGGCCACAAGTGATCCTGTTAACTTGGTACACAGATTAGTTTTAACTAATGGAAGTGTAATAATAGGCGCACCACAACCCATTGTAAACCAAAATCCAGTATCTCAAACGGTTCAAGAGGGAGGTCAAGTGGTGTTCTCGTCGTTAGCTGCGAATGCCGTTTCTTATCGTTGGCAACAGCAAATGGCGAATGGCACATGGGCTGACCTGAATAATTCAACAACATTCTCGGGCGTGAATACCCCGAACTTGATCATTGGTTCTGCGGCCAATAACCTGCACAATACCCGCTATAGGGTGCGTGTTTCTGGTGCTTGTCCGCCCGATGTGTTTTCAACCTCTGCCATGCTTACTGTGATACCTAACGCTCCTCCGGTCCATTTCTCACTGGGTTCGACGCAAGTATGCCAACCTGGAATGGTCAGCATCCCGGTAACAGCCAGTGAATTCAACCAAATTGGACGATTTGATTTGAAGGTTGACTTCACGCAAGGCAATTTGGTTTATACAGGTATCTCTGGTTTAGCATCTGGACTTTCGTCCATGAGTACGCAGAGTTTGCCGGGTAGCTTACGTTTCAGTTGGTCCTCTCTAAATGGTTTATCTTTGGGTTCTAACGGTTCAGGAACCCTATTCACGATCAACTTTACTGCTTCTTCACCTTCCGCTTTGAATTGGGACAGCACCACCTTTGGTGTAGGTGAGGTATCAACCCCATTCCTGCAGCCATTAGGTCGTTCCTTCAGTAATGGTTCTGTGCAATTTGTTACGCAAACGGTTTCTATTCAACAAGTATCGGCATTGTGCCATGATGCTGCGCCAATTCAGTTGCAAGCAACTCCTGCAGGAGGCGTATTCTCGGGCAGTTCTGCTGTTTCGTCGCAAGGTGTATTCAATGCAAGCCTTGCTGGTACTGGCACGCATGTAATTCAATATACATACACGCAGTCGGGTTGCACATTTACAACTTCTAGAAGTGTGGTAGTTTTGGCTAGACCTCAGGGCTCAGCTGGCGTTGACCAAACGATTTGTTCGGGTGCTGCAACGAACCTCACCGCAACGGGCGGCTCCTCATATTTGTGGAGCACGGGTGCTACGACCTCAACGATTGTGGTATCGCCAACGGCTACGACAACGTACACGGTATTGGTAACGGATGCTGCGGGATGTTCGGTGCGCGACACGGTTGTGGTGTCGGTGCTTCAGGTTTCTGCAGTACAGGCTGG
>VGGT01000205.1 GCA_016868485.1 Bacteroidota bacterium | reverse complement strand
CTTTTCCGGTGAGCACCTCTTTACGACCGATGAGACTGGCCTGACGACTGATCCATGCGGTTTTGTAATCAGAAAGTACTTCTTTCTTAAATTCTTCAAATTTTAGTGCCTTCATACTTTCTTTTGGCACAGATGTTGTATTGCGGGGCATGTCTGCAAAGATAGCCATAGATTTCTTTTTTATTTAAGACCATCAAACGACTACCACTTGTATTCATTTCTTTTTTTTATTTTTGTCCCACTCAAAAACCAATTTTAAACCATGAAAAAACTTGCTTTTTTACTTTTCTTTTCAACCATCGCTTTAAGTGCATTTGCACAGAACGCCGCTCCTGCTGCCCAGCCAAAAAGTTCGGCAGTGATGAAATTCAAATCGGAGGCGCATGATTTTGGCACCATCACCGAGGGTGATAAAGCCACGCATGCTTTCGAGTTCACCAACACGGGATCCGAAACCTTAATCATCAGTAATGTTTCTGCGTCTTGCGGTTGCACAACACCAGAATGGACGCGCGAGCCTGTTAGGCCAGGTGAAAAAGGAACAATCAAAGCGGTTTATAACTCTGCTGGTCGTCCGGGCATGTTCACCAAGCAAGTAACAGTAACGAGCAACGCCGGAACAGGCACTCAGGTACTCACCATCAAAGGAAATGTGGTGAAGGCCGATGAGAATGTTCCTGAAAACAAAGGAGCTGCCAGTCCGGTAACCAAGCCCAACTGATTGAACCCGAATTGATGCATTTGAACCCGCGTAACGTTGCGCGGGTTTTTTTTTAGCGTGGTTTGTTATCCTATGCCAAATCTATCGAATAGGGGTCTTCAAATGCCCCCATCACCCATCAGAAAGCTGGTTCCATTTGCTGAGGCGGCATCCGCCAGAGGGGTTCGCATTCATCATCTGAACATCGGCCAACCTGACATCCAAACGGTACCGGGTTTTATGGAGCGAATTCGCTCTTTTGAAGCGCCCGTTCTTGAATATTCACATTCCGCGGGCATGGAGTCGTATCGCAGATCGTATGCTTCATCGATGCAGGCCCGAGGGCTTGATCTCGATTACCAGCAGATCATGATCACCACAGGTGGCTCTGAGGCCTTGTTGTTTGCCATGCTCAGCTGTTTGGATGCTGGCGATGAGGTGCTTATACCGGAGCCTTTCTATGCCAATTACAATGGTTTTGCTCGAATGGCAGGAGTTCAGGTCGTTCCGGTACCAACGCGCATAGAAGATGGTTTTGCCCTTCCACCATTAAACGATTGGGAGCCGCTCATCAGCGCCCGCACGAAGGCCGTTTTGATTTGTCATCCCAATAACCCCACCGGGGTGATGTATTCTCGTTCGGAACTGCAGCAATTGAGTGAGTTGGTGCGTCGCCACAATTTGTTTTTATTTTCGGATGAGGTCTACCGTATGTTTGCCTATGATGGAGCGACGCACCATTCCGTCCTTGAATGGCCCGAGTTGGCTGATCATGCCGTGGTGGTGGAGAGTGTTTCGAAGGTTTTTAGTGCCTGTGGTGCCCGGATTGGCGCGCTTTTAAGCAGAAATACGGAGTTGATGGCTGTGGCTTTAAAGTATGGTCAGGCACGATTGAGTCCGCCTACGCTCGAGCAATTGGGCGCCGAAGCAGCCTTGTCGGCACCCACATCTTATTTTGAGCAGGTGCGATCGGCTTATGAACAAAGGCGAAATTTGGTGGTTTCTGCTCTTCGAGCAATGCCTGGCGTGGTTTGTCCGCATCCTGGAGGGGCGTTCTACTGCATGGTGTCGCTTCCTGTTCATGATGCCGATGATTTTTGTCGTTGGATGTTGGAATCCTTTTCGCACAAGGGTTGTACGGTCATGTTGGCCCCGGGAAGTGGCTTCTATGCCCATCCTGAAAGTGGCCGGCAGCAGGCCCGCATTGCCTACGTACTCGAAAATGATCGATTGAGTGAAGCCATGGAGGCTTTGGGTGAAGGCCTTTTGCAGTACCCGGGCCGTTTGAACTAGTTGCTGCTGCAACGGGTCACCGCCTATGTATTTCTTTGTTAACTTAGGGCTATGATTCAATCTTTTGACAGCATCGAAGCCTACAACAAGGCGATGCAATGGAGTATCCACGAGCCCGAACAGTACTGGGCACAGGTCGCATCCCATTTTTCATGGCTTCGACCATGGTCTCAGGTGGTTCATTGGGACTTCCACAGCCACGACGTTCGGTGGTTTGAGGGCGCCGAACTCAACATTACCCTGAATTGCCTGGATCGGCATATTCAAGATCGGGCGAATGAAACAGCACTGATTTGGGAGCCGGGCGACCCTGATGGGAAAGCGCGCTCGTTTACCTACTCTGAGTTGCTTCATGAGGTGGAACGTACCGCTGCTGCATTGAGGCGACAAGGCATGGGTAAAGGCGATCGGATTTGCGTATATATGCCCATGGTGCCCGAGTTGGCCATAGTGGTATTGGCCATAGCGCGCATTGGGGCCATTCATTCCGTGGTTTTTGGAGGATTTTCGGCTCATAGCCTTGCGGATCGTATCGCCGATGCGGGTTGCCGAATGGTGATAACGGCCGATGCCATTCTTCGTGGGGGGAAAATTTTACCGTGTAAGACTGTTGTCGACGAAGCACTCAACTACTGCAGTGGCGTTGAATGCGTATGGGTGTATCATGTGTGTGGGACCCAGGTGGACCGGGTGGCCGGGCGTGATGTCGATGCGCTCGAGGAGATCAGTCGATATACCGGTTCGGGCGGAGATGCTGAGGTGATGCAAGCCGAAGACCCGCTCTTTATCTTGTATACCTCTGGCTCGACAGGCAAACCCAAAGGAGTGGTTCACAGCTGCGGCGGCTTTATGGTTTATGCCGGCTATAGTTTCGCCCACGTATTCCGTTCCAAGCCGGGTGAGGTGTTTTGGTGCACGGCCGACATCGGATGGATTACCGGTCATACCTACCTGCTATACGCCCCCCTGCTTCAAGGCACAACAACGCTGATGTTCGAGGGTATACCTACCTGGCCCAACCCGGATCGATTTTGGCAAGTATGCGAGAGGCACCGTGTGAATCTTCTTTATACAGCGCCCACGGCCATTCGGTCGCTTATGGCGGCTGGCGACCGATGGGTGATGCCCTATTCGCTCCCCAGCTTGCGGGTCTTGGGAAGTGTTGGCGAGCCCATCAACGAGGAAGCCTGGCAATGGTACTTCCGCGAGGTGGGAAAAGAAAGATGCCCCATTACCGATACATGGTGGCAGACCGAAACAGGGGGCATTCTGATTGCCGCTTTGGCCGGACTATCGACACTCAAGCCCACATTCGCTGGCTTGCCCTTACCTGGAATTCAGCCCGTTCTGCTCGATGCCCAAGGGGCTGTCATCGAAGAAAACGACCGCGAAGGCTATTTGGCCATACGTTATCCTTGGCCTTCCATGATAAGGACA
>VGGT01000204.1 GCA_016868485.1 Bacteroidota bacterium | reverse complement strand
AGCAAATTCATCCAGGTATTCTAGGTGAATGCGGGCAGATTTTAATTCGCGGGCATCGTGCTGACCGCAAATATCGATGAGCCAATAACTGATGTCGCGGAGTTGTGTTAGCGAGGCCGGCGTGTCTTGGATGAAACACCTGTTGCGCGCAGGTGCACTCAATTCGCGCCTCAGTATGATTAAATCAGTGCGCTCAAACCCCTGTTCGTGGAGCCATTCACCGAGATCGGGATCATCATTCACAAATTCAGCCTCAATCACACATTTATGATCCGGATCCAGAGCAGGTTGGCCATCGTAGCGTTCACCCATCAACAAACCCAATGCCCCCAAAACCAGTGACTTGCCAGCACCGGTTTCGCCAGTAATCACATGCAAACCCGAGCTGAAGTGAATGTCATGGGCGCGAATGATGCCAAAGTTGCGTATGCTGAGGGTTTTGATCATGCCGAATGAGGGCGCATTTGCCAGCGCAACAATACGAATGAGAATTGTAACTTATTGATTGATTTTTTGATACTCTTGAGCGTTGAGGGGATCCATTTCGGTTAAGAAGTTCAAAACCTTGGCTTTTTCAGCAGGCGTTGCAGGCTGGTAGATTCCTACAATTTCATTCACTTTTCCTTTCAAGAAGAGAGGCAGGATCACAGAGCCCGGTTTTGACTTGTAGAGTTGGTGAAGTTTTTCAATCGCTTCCGTTGTTTTCATGCGGGCTTGGAACATATTGTCTGGCTTACTCATCACATCGAGACCTTGCCGGTGGTAGGTGTATAAAAACTCACGGAAGTTTCGATAACTGCTGTTGGTGAGGTTCTCGTTGAGCCAATACCGATTGCGGAGGCTTTGGCTTTGCCTCCAGCCCATTTCCTGCGCATTCTGGGCATTATTCACAATTTGCTTCGCTTTTTGATGAAATTCTTGTCCGCCCATTAACCCAAAAGTGTCATAATCAAGGCCGAGAACCGTATAGACATAAAAGGCAAGCATGCTTGTGAGGTTGCTTTGGTGCATATTGATGTCGAATTCCAGGGGCTGAAATTCGGTGTACTCAAAAATCCAGTCGGGATCCGTATAATTGAGCATGACCGTCGTATAACCCGAGTTAAAAACAGGTCGATTGCTCTGAATTTGAACGGTGGCTTTAAACTGATTAACGCTCAGCCGTTCATCGAGTACAATATTGATCGTAAACGAAATCCTTTCCTGGAATTGATAAGTGTCATTCGTCCACTTCCGGTTGTTCACAAATTCATTGATGGCAGCCTGCATCGACTGATACAACTGCTGATCGGCACCGCCCAGTTTGTTGGCATTCACCATGATTTGGCAGAAAACTTCTTGGGCTTGTGAAACCCGGGGAAGCCCGGCTAAAACAAACATCAGGCAGAGGAAAATAGGCCTTATGAGTGGAAATAACATTTTGTAATGTGTTGAATAATTTGGCGGGCAATCTCTATTTTCGGAGCCAACGGAAGCTCGGTAATTCCCATGTTTGAGAGTAGGGTAACTTGATTGGTGTCCAAACCAAAGCCAGCACCTGGGTCATTTAAATGGTTTAAAACCAACAGATCACATTGCTTGGTTGATTTTTTACGCGCTGCTTCCGCTAATCCGTTTTCCGTTTCCAGGGCAAATCCAACCAAAAATTGGTCGGCACGCTTGTTGCGTCCGATTTCGGCGAGGATATCTGGATTGGCGACCAAGGCAATCGGGGAAACCCCGTCCTTTTTCTTGATCTTCCCATCCTTTTTATGGACCGGCCTAAAATCGGCAACAGCAGCACAAAAAATCCCCACATTGAATTGTTCCTGATATTTTTCGACGGCCTGATGCATCTCTAAGGCACTTTCGACCGCAACAAACGACTGCAGTCCTTGCGGAGGGCTTAATGAAACAGGTCCAGAGATGAGCATGACCTCTGCGCCTTGTTCGAGGAAAGCCTGGGCCAGCGTATAACCCATTTTGCCTGAGCTGTGGTTGCTGATGTAGCGAACATCATCGATCGCTTCTCGGGTGGGCCCGGCCGTTATAAGAACCTTCTTACCACGCCAAGTGTCTAAAACTGGGGGTCTAGCCTGATCATTGGTGGATAACCACCATTGCTCCATGGCGTCTACGATTTCCTGGGGCTCACTCATTCGCCCAACGCCCGAAAGCCCGCTCGCAAGGGCACCGCTGGCCGGGCCGAGCATCCGGTGGTTTGGCCTCGAAATGAGTTCATTTACATTTCGCGACGTTGCAGGATGTTTCCACATATCCAAATCCATGGCCGGAGCAAACCAAACCGGACAACGTGCTGATAAATAAACAGCCATGAGCAAATTGTCGCATAAACCCCCGGCCATCTTCGCCAAGGTGTGGGCACTGCATGGAGCGATCAGCATGAGATCGGCCCACAAGCCCAGCGCTACATGGTTCACCCATTCGCCCTGGTCTGATCGAACAAACTCGGTGTATACAGGCCGTTCAGAAAGCGTAGCTAAAGTAAGGGGGGTCACAAAGCCCAATGCATCGGTCGAACACACCACTTGAACCTCAGCGCCCTTACTTTTAAGCTGCCGAATAATCCAAGTCGCTTTGTAGGCAGCAATACTGCCCGTTATGCCCAACAGTATTTTCCGCCCTGCCCAATCCATACTTTAATAGCCTCTTTTCTCGCGCTCAGGATTTCGGTGGAAGAGCTTTCCCTGTTCAAACTCATCGAGTGCTTGAAGGGTAGGCTTGGGCATGCGCTCGTATTGGCGCGATAATTCGATCTGCTCCTTGTTTTCATACACTTCCTCCAGACTGTCTACAGGGGGTGTGAACTCGGCTAGCTTTTCGGTTAACTCCTCTTTGATTTTGGAGGCAACCTGGTTGCTGCGCTTGCTCAAAATCGCGACCGATTCATAGATGTTGCCGGTTGGTTCATTGAGCGCTTTGATGTCGCGGGTTTCTGTGGTGTTACTTGCCATGATGTACATATTAAAGTTGAAAGTATGATTTAATTAGAGGCTGTGGTATTGAGTCTCGATTGCAGGGCAACAATCTCTCGGGTCATTTTTTCGACGGATTTGATGTATTTGCTTTCGGGAAACTCCTCTTTCAATTGATCGGCCGCTTGCAGCGTGGCCGTGCAACGTTCAGCTTGTTTGGCCTGAATGCTGTTTACAGAAAGTTTGTGATATGAATCGGCCAGCAAGTAAAGCAAATACTCTCGCTGAGCAATGTCAGGAAAATCCGTTAAAGTTCGTTTCAACAAGGCAGTGGCCGCCCTGTGGTCTTCCATCTGATAAAAAAGCATAGCGCGATCCAGTGCCTTTTTTTCCAGTTTATCGCGCAGCAGGTCCATGAACCGATGGCAATCTGCAATGTGGGCGCTTTTGGGGTATTTGTTGATGTAGAGCTGAAGGCCTTCTATAGCCGATACCGTGTTTTTTTGATCGAGTCCATATTC
>VGGT01000203.1 GCA_016868485.1 Bacteroidota bacterium | reverse complement strand
GGGTCATTATGTTATTTGGAAGACCTGGTGGTTACCGATTCCTACCGGGGCCAAGGAATTGGTCGGATGCTGTTCGAAGAGGTTTTGCTTCATGCAAAAATCAAAGGTTATCCTCGGGTTTGTTGGCAAGTTCTGGATTGGAACGAGCCCGCACTTAACTTCTACCGTAAATTCGGGTCGTCATTTGATGTCAGCTGGGTCAACGGCTGGGTGAATACCGGGCCAAAGGCTGGGTGAATACTGGGTCAACGGCTGGGTAAATACGGGTTCAACGGCTGGGTAAATACCGGGTTAAAAACAATGAAGCGCCATGCTCAAAATCAACCGGATTAAAAAGAGACCCACAAGACAGAAATAAATCGAAAAACCCTGTTTCCATAACAGAAACAGGGTTTTTTTAAGCGGTCCGGACGGGACTCGAACCCGCGACCCCATGCGTGACAGGCATGTATTCTAACCGACTGAACTACCGAACCATTAGAACGCTGCAAAGATAAGGGTATGGATCAAGAAATCAAATAGTAATGGCGAGACTCCAAGAAAAAAATAAACGGCAAGCGGCAATGTCCTACTTTTGTGCCCGCAAAATCCCCTGAGCCAATTCATGAAAGCACTGCGCAACCTCGCCATCATTGCCCACGTCGACCACGGCAAAACCACATTGGTCGATAAAATTCTATTCCAAACCAATCAATTCAAAGCACACGAGGAAGTCGGTGAATTGATTCTCGATAGCCACGACCTTGAGCGCGAGCGCGGAATCACGATCTTCTCAAAGAATGTAGCGGTGCGATACAAGGACACCAAGATCAACATCATCGATACCCCCGGGCACAGTGATTTCGGGGGTGAGGTGGAGCGTGTGTTGCGTATGGCCGATGGCGTACTCTTATTGGTGGATGCGTTCGAGGGCCCCATGCCCCAAACCCGATTTGTATTACAAAAGGCACTGGCGCTCGGGCTTCGGCCAATCGTGATCATCAACAAGGTTGATAAAGAAAACTGTAGGCCCGACGAAGTCCACGACGCCGTTTTCGATTTGTTTTTCCACCTCGACGCCACAGAAGAACAACTCAACTTTCCAACCCTGTATGGCTCATCTAAACAAGGATGGATGTCTACCGATTGGAAAAAGCCCTCCGAGGATTTCACACCCCTTTTGGAGGCCATATTGGAGCATGTTCCGCCTCCGGTTGTTTCAGACGGAACACCCCAACTACAGATTACCTCACTCGATTTTAGCAGTTACGTTGGGCGAATCGCCATCGGAAAATTGAGTCGCGGCATCCTTACAGAAGGCATGCCCGTTACACTGGTACGCAATGCGGGAGGGCAAACACGAGGGCGTGTAAAAGAGCTGTTTGTTTTCGAAGGGCTGGGCCGACAAAAGGTAGGGAGTGTTCAGGCCGGTGACCTCTGCGCAGTAGTGGGTTTAGATGATTTTCAAATTGGTGATACCGTAGCGGATCTCGAACAACCCGAGGGCATGCCCCCGATCACGGTCGATGAACCCACCATGAGCATGCTTTTTGCCATCAACAACTCACCATTTTTCGGTAAAGAAGGTAAATTCGTGACCTCGCGTCACCTCCGCGAGCGCTTAGAGAAGGAAACCGAAAAGAACCTCGCCTTGCGTTTGGCGGAAACGGGATCGGCCGATAGCCTCCAGGTATTTGGCCGGGGTATTCTTCACCTTTCGGTGCTCATCGAAACCATGCGCCGTGAAGGCTACGAATTGCAGGTGGGTCAACCGAGGGTGATTCTAAAGGAAATGGTAGGACAAACCTGCGAACCTATCGAACATTTGGTCGTGGATGTCCCCGAAGAACACGCTGGAAAAGTGATCGAGCAGGTCAATCAACGAAAAGGGGAGATGCAGATCATGGAACCAAAAGGCGATATGGTTCACCTCGAATTTTCCATCCCCTCCCGTGGGCTCATCGGCTTGCGATCCAATTTGCTCACATCCACCCAAGGAGAAGCGATTATGTCGCATCGATTTGAGCGTTATGAGCCCTTCAAGGGACAGCTACCCGGCCGCATCAACGGGTCACTGGTGAGTATGGAAACAGGCATGACCACCGGATACAGCATCGATAAACTACAAGACCGCGGTGTCTTCTTTGTTGACCCCAACGAGTCGATTTACGAAGGACAAGTTGTGGGTGAAAACAACCGCCCGGGCGATTTGGTGGTTAACCTGGTGAAAGGCAAGCAGTTGACCAATATGCGTGCGGCCGGAAAGGATGATAATACCCGTATTGCTCCGCGACGGGTTTTCTCATTGGAAGACGCAATGGAGTACATTCAGGATGATGAATACATTGAAATCACCCCCAAATCCATGCGTTTACGGAAAATCGTGCTTCGGGAGGCCGATCGCCGCAGAAAATCGAATTAATCCCCAACGCGCAGGCGCTGCTCCACCAACCTCAAGGCCCATTCCAGTTGCTCCTTTCGCGTTAAATTCGAATTGTCGAGAACAACCGCATCGTCGGCTTGCCGCAGCGGCTGATCTTTGCGTGTTGTGTCGATGTGGTCGCGTTCCGCTAAATTCTGGAGCACAGCTTCCAAACGCCAGTGTTCACCTTTCATCCTCAGTTCTTCGGTCCTTCGTTTGGCGCGAATGAGGGGATCGGCCGTCATAAATATTTTGACATCGGCATCGGGAAAGACATGCGTTCCAATATCGCGTCCGTCCATCACCAACCCGCCTTGGGCCCCCATCAGGCGTTGCTCTTCGATGAGCTTACGGCGTACTTCTGGAATGGCTGCCACCGGACTAACCATGGATGAAACGGTGGGCCCACGGATCTCATCTTCAATGCGAATTCCGTTCATCCACAACTCATTGGCCGCCCCATCTAATGATTTCCGAAAGGCTAAATGAATCGATGCTAAGGCCGATGTGGCCTCAGGAGAAGGCTTAGGATCGATGTGATTTTGCAAGAAATAGAGGGTCACCCCTCTGTACATGGCGCCTGAATCGACGTAAATCAGACCCAAAGCCTGGGCCAACTCCTTCGCCAAAGTACTCTTTCCGCAAGCAGAATACCCGTCTAATGCAATGATAGGCGCCTTTTTCATCCAACAAAAATAGGTAATCCCTTTGGGCAAATTTAGTAGTAATTTCGCATCCCGTTTGGGGCTTAACCCCGCGAACCCACATGTCTGCTTTTGAATCCCTTGGCCTGCATCAGGCTCTTTGTACCGCTGTCGCTCGATTGGGCTTCACCGAGCCCACACCCATACAGAAATTAACCATTCCTGTTTTGACTTCAGGTACCCGAGATATGGTGGCTTTAGCCCAAACAGGAACAGGAAAGACCGCTGCATTTGGCTTACCCGCTGTGCAGATGTGCATGGAAAACCCCTTCGAACTTCAGGTTTTGGTTTTGAGTCCAACGCGCGAGCTGTGTTTGCAAATTACGGCAGACCTG
>VGGT01000202.1 GCA_016868485.1 Bacteroidota bacterium | reverse complement strand
ACAAGCTTATTTTACTCCAGAAACCAAGCCTCTGGGTGGATCTTAGCCCGAAGATGGGTCAAAAATGAATCGGCTTCAGCCACGCTGTGCACGGTTAAAATAGCCCCAACACGCGTTAGGCCACTGGGAGATGATTCGAGGACAGCAGGTTCGAATCCCTCTTGGATTAATAAATTTTGCTGGCGCTCGGCATTCTTCCTCGATGAAAAACAACCGACCACCACCACCACGTCAAAAGTAGATTGCATGGAAAAAGTATCTATCGGCGCTTGATTCTCTGCTGTTGAATCAACGATCATTGGGTCGACAAAAAGAGGTTCACTGGGCGGGTATAAACGCGGAAACTCCGGAAGGAGTGATGAGTCATGGCGTACATGCTTACCGCCTACCCCAGCCCGTTGCATCTCATCAGACACATTGAATTGCATCCACAGAAAAAGTGCAGGGCCTAGTAAGGCTATCCATAGAGCAGCACGACCCATCATGCTCCACGTCTTTTGAAATTCCGTCTCTTTTCCGCCTATCTTTTTGTCATCAGACCCATTCGATGATGGATGTAAACCCAAGCGCTTGGGAGGCACGATGGCTGGAAAACGATAAGATGCTAAATAATGAACGAGTAAAGGATGTTCTGGCTCTAATCGACCTTCACCCACACCAGAGGGTGTTACGGCACCCAGACCATTCAGCACAAAAGGTTGTGTCCAATCGGCCGGCACTTCGTTGATCAAAATAGATGAGGGGTAGGGCCATAGACTCATCGCATCTTGAGACCTGGGATTGACCAGCATCCTGTTCAAATACCACCGCATGTGTGGAGGCTCAAGTCTCCGGCTTAAGCTTGAATGTTCGACACGATCGCGCTTACGATAAAATACACCCAAACCCGATATGTAAACACCAGAATCTGCGGTGAGCAATTGGGAGGCGAGTTCGTTTAGAGCGCGGTCGCGGTTCATTTTTACAAGGTGCGGCGTACCCCAGCCAAAAGCTGGGTGCCAAAAGTAGGGTAACCAAACCAGCGAAAATAGTGAACAGAAGCGAGATTACCGCAACGCAGAAAGAAATCAAACCCTTTACGATGCTGATAGGTCAGATGCAGGTTAATATTATGGAAATCCGATAACTGTCGGTATGTAAATCCCAAAGAGTCTGCTACCTGGGAGACAAATATCCCATTGAGGTAGGCCCATTCCGCTCGAATGGAAAGTTTCTCAGTTGGCAACCACTGTACGGCCGTCGTACTTTTCAAGGTAGGGGTCATCCATGGTTGCTCGAGAGAATCGGGCTTCGGCCGGGTATAATCAAAGTTCGAAGAGAATTTCCATGACCTGCCCCATACCTGTTCCAATCCGCCCGATACAGACCACTCCGTGGCAGCGTCATACACCGGTTGCATTCTGTTAAAGGAATCGACTCGATTCAAAATAAACAGCGCATCATCGAGCCTTCGAGCTGAGGCCCTAAATCGGTAATGCAATCCAGCCCCAAGCTGACCCCGGGCACCTGAAAAAACTTCAGCCCTATTGATGGTATTTTTGAGTTGTGGATTTGGCGTCAGGAATGGATTAAGCCGGGTGACATCATCAAAAGAAACCCGTTCTACATCACCGGTGATTCCCATGAATACCCGGTGTTTGTGGTTAAGCGAGGGCAATGCCCCTTCAATATGTGGAAATAATTCGGGTTTAGACACCTCATCGGTTCTTTGTACGACCAATTGAAAGCCAGCCGCCATTTCCCAACGCCGCAATTGAAACCGCATTCGATCGCGCAACCAGACCACATGCCGCAATTCACCCACACCCCCATCGGGTGGCTCGGGGATCAAATCCTGAAAACGAGTTTGGTCAACAACCAACGCTAATTTATTCGAACCGATCCCTAACTTTCCTTCCAGGTCTGCTGACAGTCTAATGTTTCGTTCATTTTGCCCCCATTGATCGGAGATGGTGTACCCAGAAATCTTTCCGCCAACCCACCACCCTCCTTTACGTAGGCTGGTCCGAAAACCCGATTGACCGCCCCACTTTCGAAATATTTGATGGTCATCAATCGGCAAGAATAATGAATCTAAGGTATCCTTCCCGAATAAACTTCTCCCTCTGCGTTCATGAAAGACAGCCGCATCGATTTCACTGGATTGTCCGAGCGATAGTCGGCCATCGAGACGCATCAGGGCATCCGAACTGACCGCGTCGTTCAATGTACGGCCATCCGTGCGAATTGTTCCACGCGCCCCGTCCTGTTCGGCGAATAGACCCCAGTCGATCTTTTTTCCCAAGGTTGAACGAAAATCGACCGCTGCATGAGTTCCCCGCAAATTTCCAATCCCTGCTTCCCACCACAAGCGGTGAGGAACCGCCGGGGGCGCCGGTGGCAAGTTGGGTAAACTTCCGGGTTTGGGCGCCCAAATGGGAGGCGATGAAAGACTCATGGGTTCAAATCGAACCGGAACAGAATCACCTGGCATAGTGGGAAGATCCGGAACCATTTGCCATTTAATGGATTCCGCCAATTTTGGCTTATAGCGCCGCACAATGACGATGGGATCTGTGCTCAACTGACTGCCCCCTACTCCACCTGAAATAGAGTCGGCGCGACCACTCAGAGGAGATATAGGCTGCGACTTCGCATGGATGGAAGCGAAAAGAAAGACCGCCAAGCCTAAATACCTAAGATTCAAAAAGGTTTTCACCAATGTCATGAAGAATTAGTTTTGGGCTGATAACTGATTGAGACGATTGCGCGCTTCCGCTCTTATGTAGTTTGGCGCATCACCCTGTGCGACGCTTTCCAATGTTGCACGGGCTTGAATGGAATTTTTCTGAGCAACATAAGAATCCGAAAGAAGCAGAAATGCCATGCCCAGCCAATGGTCGTAGTACGGAATTCGATCGGCCATTTCGAAAACACGAGACTGGCATAGCGCATAATTTCCCTTGCGATAAGCGATGTCTGCGAGGTAATATAGTGCAGTTGCACCGGGCTCATTCTTATTGGAAGCATAAACCTTCTCCAAGATCGTCTGGGCGTCGGACAGCCGTGAGGCCTCCATCATACAAAGAGCCTTTGCAATTTGGGCATCCGTTCGCAAGGCTTCAGGGATCGACTCCATCTCTAAAATTCGAGATGCTGCCTTTTCCAACTCTGTCCAATTCTCGAGGTTAACCCAGGCGGTCATTTGACCCTTCAAGGCTTCCTGAATATCCTGTGGTGCCGTCATGCGCGAACCCCAATTCTTCCAAGCCTCTGCAGACTGTTGCCATGAAGAATCGGCTGCGCGCTCTTCTGCCAACATCCGCAAGACCGATTCTGTGTAGGGGTGCTCAGGACGAGCGACTAAGTCCTCCAAATCCTCATACATCGATATGCGTTGATTCATGCTTCGTGCACATTGGGCACGGATGAGTCGAGCATATAAATGGAATGCCCCGTTTGGATAATTGCTGAGGTATTCGCCGACTTCA
>VGGT01000201.1 GCA_016868485.1 Bacteroidota bacterium | reverse complement strand
CTTTTCACTGAGTATTTGAAAGGCTACTCTTTCTAAAACATGGTTCAAAAAGCCCAAACAAATTTATGCAGCATCCGTATTCCCTCAACTCTCCCCAGCCATTAGATCCCTGAGGGCCACTGAGGCCACCACCGCACCAAAAGTGGCGGGCATGTATGAAATGGTGCCGTAGGCCGATTTCTTGAAATGGAGGCCGTCGGTGAGCATTAGGCTCTCGCGAATGGGTTCTTCCGCACTAAAAACAGCTTTGATTCCTTTGTGGATGCCGCGTGCGCGCAGGTTTTTGCGGATTTGCTGCGCAAACGGACAATTATACGTTTTGGAAATGTCGGTTACCTCTAGCCTGGTGGGATCCAATTTGGCCCCAGCCCCCATACTGCTCACTATGGGGATGCCGCTGGCATAAGCGGCTTCGATAAAGGTGATTTTCGGCCGGATGCTGTCGATGGCGTCGATGATGTAATCGGGTCTGCGTTCCAACAGTTCCGCGACCATTTCGGGCCGCACAAACTGCTTCACCGAATGCAATTGAAGTTCGGGGTTGATGGCCAACAGCCGATCGGCCATGATGTCGACCTTGGGCAAGCCGTGGGTAGTGGCCAAGGCGGGGAGTTGCCTGTTGCGGTTTGATGGGTCCACCACATCGCCGTCGATGATGCTGACTTCGCCCACTCCGCCACGCACGATAAACTCGGCGGCGAAGGAGCCCACGCCCCCCATGCCCACAATCAACACATGCTTTCGACTCAACAAACGAACGGTGTCTTCACCGATCAGCAGGCTCGTTCGCGAAAGCCAGGAAATATCATTCATGCAGAGACTCTATTATTGATTTACAGGGGTCTGGTCGTGTGCTATCGGGGGCGACGGTTGATGGCATAAACGTTTCGCTGGCGGTTGCATCGAACAAGGGCAAAATAGCGGTTTTCTAATTTCGAAAAAGCACTGTCAAAATTGAAGGATAGGCTTATTCAACGATTCGAATATACCCACGAACTGGCGTGGAATACGATGAAGGACTATGCGCGTTATCAGGGTAATGAGGAGGTTGCAAGTAGTCGCGACGCCACGCGAGAGGCTTTCAGGCTCAAGTTGATAGAGGATGGTGCACTTTGGATGGAAATGATCGGCAGCAGGAACCAAACCACCCACACCTACAACGAGGCCACGGCCGATGAGATTCATCAGAAAATTTGTGAAACATATTATCCAGCGATGCTGCAGTTTGCCGAAGTGATGCGCGCCAAGCTTCAAATAGCTGATTTGTAACGATTGAGTGGTGTTGACTTTCGGATTTCCGACTTGATTCAGCATATTGAGGAATTCGGTCAAACGATCTACCCGCGTGAAAACGAGGCGAAAAGCAGTTTCAAGGAACGTAACTGGCATTGACATCACCCGTACACAGCATGAGGAGCGGAACGGGCGGGTCGTTGAGGTTGCGGGCAGCTTGGGGCACCGCGGTTTCGGATACCCAATCGCCCACCGGAAAACTGCCAATGAGTCCCGCATACCGTTGCGCAATGAGTAGGGCGTCGGAGGCGTTCACCGTTTGGCTTCCATTCACATCGGCGGCGAGGAGGGGGAGGCCGGTTAGGGGTTGACTGCCGCCAAAGTGCTGGATGACCCGCAGCGCGTCGGATGCGTTGACGCCGCCCCACGGCACCGAAATCCTTGGTTCAATGCCGTACAGCCCGGCGGCTAGTCCGTAGAACCCAAACTGCCCCGCTGTGCCGATGGCGGTGTCGCCTGCCCAATCGCCATACTGGCGCAAGACCACGCTTCCTGCGTTGAGTGCCGCCCCTTGTGGTTGTCCGTAGCGGAGCATACCCCGCACCACAAGTGGACCTGGAAGATCGAGGCTGTCTTGGTAGACACGGAGGTAGTCGATCTCCATACTATCGCGCAGGAAGGCAGGGGAAACGGCCGACAGCATGGCCACGTTCATGATGAGGTATTGGGGGGCGTCGAAGGGCCAGGTCGATGCGGTGCGGCTCGTTGGTTGATAGGTGTAGAGGGGTTGGCCGTTGATGGAAAACACCAAGCGGTGGGGTTCCCAATCGAGGCTGTAGACCTGGAAGTTGCTGATGGCACCGGAAACCAAACGGGTGGCGGTGTTTTGGGTGGCTCCATAGCTGGAGGGGGTGTGAACGCTGCTGTGGATGAGTTGCGGCTGGGTGCCCCAATGCTCCATGATGTCGATTTCGCCGCAGGCTGGCCATCCGGTGGTGCCGTAGCCCAGCTGGGTAAAATAAGCCCCCGTTTCTTGAACATTACGACCGAGCATCCATAGGGCGGGCCAGGTGCCTGCCGCTCCGGGCACCCGGGCGCGGAGTTCCACCCGTCCGTAGCGGAAAGCATGGCGGGCGTTGAGGCGCGCGGAGGTGAAGGATTTGGTGACCCCTTGCTGCACCCGGTTTTCGCGCCGGGCCACGATTTTCAGACTGCCTTGTGCACAGTAGGCGTTTTCGGGGCGGTCGGTGTAGTGCTGCAATTCGTTATTGAACCAGGAGTTGCCGTTCGGCAGCAGGGTTTGTGCGTGCCATTTCTCGGGATCGACGGGTCCGGTGGTGTTGAATTCATCGCTCCACACCAGCGCACGGCCTCCGGGGTAATAACCCAGCGTATCGTAGAGGAAATCGTCGAGGTAGGCCAACACGGGGTCGTTGTTGTTTTCGCCGTTGAGCTGGATGACCACGCGGTTGAAATCGACCCGCGCAGTAGGTGCTGCGGAATTGGGCGATAGGTTGATGTAGGGGTCGCGGCGGAAGTCGAACTGCACCTCTTGCCACTGGTCGTAGATCAGGGGTTTGATGATCTCACACTGCGTACTCCATGGCGCAGGCAGTAGGTTGTTCTGAAGTTTTAGGGAGATGCGGGCTTGTTGGTTGGTGCTGGTGCCGGCACTGCTGAGGTAGACTTTCAAGCGAAAGCGACTTTGGCTGGCCATGGGGTAGGTGCCGCTGCGTTCGAACCGCACGTTGGCGTATTGACCCCCTGTATCGTGGTAGCGGAGCACGGCAGTCGATGGGTTGCGGGGATGCGGATTGGGGAAGCCCACCGTTGCGGTGCACTGATCGCCAAACCACGTATTGATGGTGCCCTGCCCCTCAAAATCGTCCCACACGGTCTGCGCCCGCGTCGGCAGAATCTGCATACAACAGAAAAGGAGCGCTAGTCCTGCTTGAAGCAGCTTTTGTGGAGACAGGATTAATAGGCCTAATGCACTTCGAACAATCGCCCTGAGAACGATGGCAAAGGGGATGCAGGAAGCCGGTCGAATTGGGGTATTGAAAATTAGGCGAAACAACATAACCACAATATACGTCTTACCGGGCTTAATAGGTGCTCCGCTAAATCCCCAGAAGCATGCGGCCGGGGTCTTCGATGTATTCTTTGACGCGGTAGAGGAAGCCTACGGAGTCTTTGCCGTCGATGATGCGGTGGTCGTAGCTGAGGGCTACATACATGACGGGAT
>VGGT01000200.1 GCA_016868485.1 Bacteroidota bacterium | reverse complement strand
GACATTGATCAAAAGAAGATTGATGGCTTGAAAAATGGGGTGATGCCGATTTATGAGCCTGGTTTGGAAGAAATGGTGAAGCGGAATCATGCACAAAAGCGGTTGCATTTTGGTACATCCCTCGCGGAGGCGCTACCCGGAGCGGAAGTGGCCTTTATTGCGGTAGGCACCCCGCCTGGTGAAGATGGCAGCGCAGATTTGAAATACGTTTTGGCTGTGGCCCGGGAAATTGGGCAGCACATGACCGACTATCTGGTGGTGGTCACCAAATCGACTGTGCCGGTGGGTACCAGTGAAAAGGTACGCAAGGCTCTGGCGGAGGCTTTGGAGGCCCGGCAAGAGCAACTGAGTTTCGATGTGGCGTCCAATCCTGAGTTTTTGAAGGAGGGCGCTGCGATTGAGGATTTTTTGAAGCCCGATCGCATTGTGGTAGGCACCAGTTCGAAACGGGCCGAAGAAACACTTGGAAAGCTGTACAAGCCATTTACCCTCAACGGTCACCCGGTGGTGTATATGGATATTCCCTCGGCGGAAATGACCAAATATGCGGCAAATGCTATGTTGGCCACCAAAATCAGTTTCATGAACGACATTGCCAATTTGTGTGAGTTGTTGGGTGCTGATGTGAATTGGGTGCGCAAAGGGATCGGAAGTGATCCCCGAATTGGGCATCGATTTATTTATCCGGGTGTAGGCTATGGGGGGAGTTGTTTCCCTAAAGACGTTAAAGCGTTGATCCGCACAGGCCGAGAACACCATTATACTTTGCGCATTTTGGATGCGGTGGAAGCGGTGAATGATGATCAGAAAATGGTCTTGTCGACCAAGGTTCTACGTCATTTTGGCGAAGATCTGAGGGGCAAAAATTTTGCTGTGTGGGGCCTTAGTTTCAAACCGAGGACCGATGACATGCGCGAGGCGCCCTCAGTGGTGATCATCCAAGAGTTGTTGAGGAGAGGGGCCCGAGTATGCGCCTATGATCCGGTGGCCATGGCTGAAGCACGCCATCAATTGGCTGATACCATTACCTATGCAAAAGATCCATACGACGCTCTTTTGGATGCTGATGCCTTGCTTTTGGTGACCGAATGGCCCGAGTTTAGGTTGCCTAATTTTGAAGTGGTGAAGAAGTTAATGCGTGGACACGTGGTGTTTGATGGTCGCAACCAATACGATCGTCAAGAATTGCGTGCGATGGGCTTCGATTATTATGGAATCGGTCTGCATTAAGCGATGAGTCGTTTTGTTTGGGCAGGGTTCTTATTGTTGGCTGCTTTCGGGCTGATTGTAACATCATGCCAACAAAAAAGCGGGAAGAAGGCCGACCTTCCTGAGCCACAGGAGACCATCGTGGGGCGGATTGATAGTTTGGAAAAGGTTTTGATCCATGAGGATGTAGCCCTGAATGATGCCGCGGCCGCACAGATTGTCAAAGACTATTTGCGCTATCAAGAGCGTTGGCCGGACGATCCTAAGTGCCCCGATTATTTATTTAAAGCAGCAGATGTGATGCGCGGTATGTATCGGGTACAGGATGCATGTACAGCGCTCGACCTGTTGGTTCGTCGTTACCCAAAATCGCCTCAAGCCCCAGAAGCTTTGTTTTTCGCTGGCTTTATGCTGCACAACGACATCAGCGAGCAGGAGAAAGCGAATGAATTTTTGCAGCGGGTGATCGAAGAGTACCCATTGCATCCCCGCGCCGTTGAGGCACGTCAAATGATTCAGGTAATGGGAATGGATGAGCAGGATTTGCTGCGCTACCTGGAAGAACAGGGGTCGAAAGACGGCGCCTCTTAGCTTTGTCGGTTAGCTACGCTTGGGTGCGATTTGCTTGGGTTCTATTTCTCTTTTTTAGGGTTTGAACGAGCAAACTCCTTCAATAATGCGGTTTTGAATGTCGGTCGTTAGCTCGCTGTGCATGGGAAGTGAAAATACCGTGTCGCATAAGCGGCGTGTGACTGGATATTCACCGGCTTGCTTATAGGCCTTTTGTTCGTTCAGCGGAACAGGATAATAAATCATAAGGGGGATGCCCCAATGGGAAAGATGGTCGCGGAGCTGCTCGCGCGATATGCCTGACGCCAACTGTAGGGTGTATTGGTGGAACACGTGGGTTGACCACGGGGCTGTAGATGGGCATGTTAGCCAATCAACACCAGAAAATGCACGGTTATAATACATGGCAGCTTCATTTCGTGAACGATTGTAGCGGTCGAGGTGGGGTAATTTAGCCCTCAAAATGGCTGCTTGAATGGAGTCGAGTCGGGAGTTCACCCCTACCTCATCGTGGTAGTACTGTATGCGTTGTCCGTGGTTGCAGACCATCTGCAGGGTATGGGCCAGCTCGGCGTTGTGGGTAAACAAGGCCCCGCCATCGCCGTAGCATCCCAAGTTTTTGCTCGGAAAAAACGAGGTGCACCCGATGGTGCCCAGGCTGCCTGCTTTGCGCGCCTGCCCTTCGGCGTCTAGGTAGTCGGCACCGATGGCTTGGGCCGTGTCTTCAATGACAGCGAGCCCGTGTCGCTCGGCCAATTTCATGAGTGGGCCCATATCCGCACACTGTCCGAATAGGTGCACCGGAACGACCGCGCGCGTTCGGGATGTTATGGCCGCCTCAACGGCCTCCAGATCGAGGGTGAAATATTCGGGGTGCACATCCACCAATACAGGTTTAAGTTGCAGCAGGGCAATGACCTCTGCGGTGGCCACATAGGTGAAGTTCGCAGTAATGACTTCGTCGCCTGGCTGCAGATTAAGCGCCATCATGGCAATTTGAAGGGCATCGGTACCGTTGGCGCATGGGATCACGTGAGCACCGCCCAGGTAATGGCTCAGCTCTGAGGCAAACGCCTTAACGGCGGGCCCGTTGATGAAGGCTGTATTGTCGATAACCTCGCGTATTCCTCGGTCGATTTCTTCTTTAATTTCTGCGTATTGGGATTTCAAATCCACCATGGGAATCATGCTCATAAACGGTTAGATTTTTGGAGGCTACAAAGAATTTTAAGAGGTCGCAAAGATAGGGGGCATGAATAAACAATGGGTATATTTGCCCGATGAGCAATTTATTGAAGAAAGTGGGCGGCGAGGGCCTCACCCCAATTGGTCAAATTGGAGTTCCGGCATTGATTGAACGGATTACTGCCCAGGGGGTTCACCGTCAAGCCTCCACCCGATTGGGGGTGGGAGATGATGCAGCCCGCATCCTGTCGTTGACCGGTGAGGAGTGTGTGGTAACGACGGATTTGATGGTGGAGGGGGTGCACTTCGATACGACCTATTTTCCTTTGATGCACCTTGGGTATAAAGTGGTGGTGGCTGGAATGAGTGATGTGGTGGCCATGAATGCGGTGCCAAGGCAAATTCTACTGGCGTTGGCTATTTCAGCTAAGTATACGGTGGAAGCAATAGAGGAGTTATATAAGGGTGTGCATGCAGCCTGTGCAGAATATGGGGTGGATTTGGTGGGGGGCGACGTGACTTCATC
>VGGT01000199.1 GCA_016868485.1 Bacteroidota bacterium | reverse complement strand
AAAACGTACGTGCAAGTGTCGTCCTATGTGTTTGGGGAATTGCCGCATGATTTTCATCGGAGCGTCTGCACCCGCCGAGCTCACTTCGAGCACATAAGCAGGTACCTCCTCCATCAACTCCAACTGTTCGCCAATTTCTCGGCTAATTTTGGCGCAAAAATCAACATCCACGCCTGCATCGCCATCAAGCAGGACCGTAACCCGTCGCAAATCGGCAGTCACCTTCACCCCCACCAGGAAGTGCGAGGCACCTACCAAACGGTCGGTTAAGAAAGCAGTGATGAATTCAGTTAATTGATGGTGGTTCATGGACATCGAAAAAGAAGGGGGACCGAAGCCCCCCTATCAAAACTGCCGCAAATATAGGAAAATAAAAGCAAAACCACATTGAACTGCGGGCTATATTTGCCATCGTGCCCTACACTTTTTTGGCAACCCATTAAATTATTACGACCAATCAGTTCATAACAACCATTCAGCTTATAACAGCCCATCAGTTTATAACAGCCTATCACCTATGATCGAAGTTCAATTTAACGACCTTCCAGACAAACCCACCCTCACCATGGAGCGATCCGTTGATGGTTGGCGGAAACCAGGCACAGAAGTTCAGTATGAACTCATCCGTTGCGATGGCGCTGTTTATGTGCGCATACAGGGCAAAAATTACGCCACCCGCATCCAAAAGTCAGAAAACGGATCATGGGTTGTTTCGGTCGATGGCCTACCCATATCCCTCCAAATAACCACCGAGCGCGATCGCCTATTGACCAAAATGGGCCATTCTACCGGAGCGAATTCCCAAAAACAAGATTTAAAATCCCCCATGCCCGGCATGGTCCTCAAAATTTTGGTGAAAGTGGGAGATCAGGTGGCCAAAGGCGACCCATTGCTGATCTTGGAGTCCATGAAAATGGAAAATGTACTAAAAGCAGCCCATAACGGGGTAGTGGCCGACATTTCTGCCCAAGAAGGAACATCGGTTGAAAAAAACCAACTTTTGCTGCGTTATAGGTAATCGGTCACTGCTTAGTGTTGAATGAGTTAGACCACATTTTTCGACAGCGCGATACCCAACAACAATCTTGATGAGTTAATCAGATCCCATACGGCGACAATAAAAACGAAAAAGATTGGCACCGACCTTGAGCCCATTTAGCGAGGGGCACCCATACGGGTCATGGCGCATCGGAAACCAATATCGCTGCGGCTCATATCCTCATCAAGGTAGCGGCGCGTAGAAGGATTTAACCAATGCGGCATGTCCTTCCATGACCCGCCTTTATATACACGACGACGAGCATTCAACATACTGCTGCGGTCCGCATCAATGTTCTCCGTATTACCACCAAACTCATCAACACCTTCAGTCACAGCAACTTCACCCTCAGCAGGGGCTTCCTCACCAGAGGCCTCAACCACGGGGGCTTCTCCACTTCCATTAGATTCAAATCCGGATGTCTCTTCCTCTGAAATCAGGTCGGTTGGACCTGGAATTGCATAACGCTTCGGGTCACGAACCTTCACGAGGCGGCCCGTACTGTCCTTACTGAACTGACGAATCTCAACATCACGCTTCGTCAATAAGAACGTATTGCCATAAGCACCATTGAAATCCTCATTCTCATCAGGAATGACCGACCTAAACTCATCCGCCACCCACTCGTTCACGTTTCCTGCCATGTTATACAAACCAAAATCATTGGGCCAATAGGCATTCACCGGGCCAACCGGCGCTGCATTATCGTTTAAACGACCCGCTACGCCCATATAATCACCTTTATCGCGGCGGTAATTGGCCAACATCACCCCTTGTTTCTTGCCATAGGGGAAGCGCAGTTGATTGCCATTCCAAGGGTAATTCCTGTATTCTACTACGTTCTCTGCAATTGAATTTCCAATGTGTCCAAAAGCAGCATATTCCCATTCAGCCTCCGACGGCAATCGATAAGGAGGCAAAAGCAAGCCATCCTCATAACGAATGTTTCGGGTTTCAGAACCTTGACCCAGATTCGGACGCAGTTTATTCGAAACGGGCTTGTATAAGCCGGCCAAGTAGGCTTCGGTAGTGAAGTTGTCGTCACCCTTCTGCTTCGGGCTGTGCTTGATGTAGCCGTAGTCGACCAGGATCTGCTCATTGGCGCGATCCGTACGCCAGGCACAATAGTCGACTGCCTGACGCCAGCTCACACCAACCACCGGATAGTTTGAAAATGCCGGGTGACGCAAATAGGTATTAACATATTGCTCATTGAAATCGACTTCGCCGCGCCAAACATTGGTGTCGGGCAATGCCGCATCATATACCTCCGGATTGGTTTCATCAAAAACCCGATGCATCCAATACAAATATTCCAAATATGCGCCGTTGGAAACCTCGGTTTGATCTATGTAAAATGATGGAACAGATACATTCCTCATATTTTGGTCGTAGTCGAGCGTTCCTGCCTGAGGAGACATTCCCATAGTAAAGCGTCCGCCTTCAATCAAAATTAACCCAGGCCCAGTGATCTGAGGCTGATTGACCACTTCAAAACCACCGTTTACACGGTCATTTAAATTCCAACCAGTCGTACTCGACCGCTGCTTGGTGCAAGAAACAAAAAGGAGCGAGGTAAGCAATAAAACCGAAATGCGCATAAAATTATTTAAGGAAATATAAAATTCAAGGGATAAGGTGACTGATAATTACTGAATGCGGTGCTTGATTAAAACTTAGGACAGGGTATTGGCTGAAGGACGCGGCGCGGTCCTCTTCCACGATCATAAGGCTCTAATTGAATACCCAATGAAATTTCATGCGAGCCCAAGGCAGCTGCTTTCAATGCCGAAGTGGTCATATCATAGCTGTATCCAAATCGGAAAACACCTTGCTGAAGTCCCAAAAGAAAAATCATCGACTCCAAACCTGTAGCTGTTGAGGTTCGTGTTTGGTACTGCTGTACGGCTCTAAACCACAGTCCCCCAACGATTGGACCCTTATGAACATAGGCGCCAACATTCAACTGGTTGGATGGTCCTTGCGACATATAAATCAAATTTGGGGAAATAATAGTGGCTGGCGCTCTGTAAGAAGTTCGCGGCAATTCAATATTCATCCCCGCATGTGCCGTGTAGCGTCTCGGCCATTTGACCTCCGCTTCGGGAATCAACGACTGATTCGGCTCGGTGAGGTGATGCACTGACCCGCCAAAAAATATCTTTTCAGAATGGATCATCATGCCTGCGCTGAAATCATGCATGTTGGCATTGGACAATCCTTGATTGGGCAAAATCTCAGATGTCACCCCTGAGATTACCCCCGTACGCGCATCAATTTGATCCGGGAAGATGAGTGACTGCCAATTCAAACTGCGTTGGGCGTACTGGTACTGAAAGCCTGTTTTAAGGGCAAGCGAGCGCGACAATTTCAAATGATTCGAATAAACCAATGCCAAATGGGTCGATTTAAAACTACCGGCACCCATTCGATCTGACATCACCTGAATTCCTACACCACCATATAATGAGGGCACAAATTGATCGTAAGAAGCGGAATAGGTCACAAAATCACCCGCCAGCGAAGGCCACTGGTTGCGGTAATTCATGGTCACCCGAGGGCCAATTGAAGAGCCCGCAAAGGCTGGGTTCAGA
>VGGT01000198.1 GCA_016868485.1 Bacteroidota bacterium | reverse complement strand
TTTATTCCATGGGCACCAAAACGATGCCGGGCGTTGTGAACGTGTTCTGATGAATCGAGCAAGGCTTTTGAGGGTATGCAACCCACATTGAGGCAGGTGCCACCCAATGTTGGGTACTTTTCGATGATGCTGGTCTTAAACCCCAATTGTGCTGCGCGTATGGCAGCTACGTATCCTCCTGGCCCGGAGCCAATTACGGCAACCTCTGTCGTCATATTTTTTATGAACAAACATATAGAAATTCGGGCGTTTTTGGGTGATGAATGTTGCTTGTCAACTTTCCATCATCGGAAAATGCACAAACTGTGATCATGAGAAACTCAATTGAGTATCATGAGAAACTCAATGTGGGTATCGTGAGAAACTCAATCGGGTATCGTGAGAAACTCAATCGGGCAGTTTCGTTAACAAATAGAAAAATCCGGCCATGGCCGAAATGACGAGCAAGATCAGCCCTAGTAATAGGAAATAATACTCCAAAAAGCTGTGTTTTTTGATCGCTTTGAACATAGGGCCACTCCAGTAGCAGCTCTGACAGCTGTAGCTTCTGATCAACGAATTTGGATTGTTGTTGCTTTTCGGCAGCATTTTTCCTTCTTTTCCGCAATTGGGGCAAACCCGGAAGCCGTCGAATTTCATTTTTTTTGTTTTGGTCAAAGGTAAAAAAGTTTGCTACGCTATTTTCCGTTTTTTTCGTTATTTGTGTGTTGCTTTCTTTTGAACGTTTTGCCATGAATTCACCCGAAGACCCCTTGCTGAAACAGACCCTCGACGACGATGGTCTACTCATTAGCCCAATTCTCCCACCCGGTATTCGCAATTTTTTGATCGACATCGATGGTACCATTTGCGACGATGTGCCCAACGAGGAGCCTGAGCGCATGAAGCACTGTACGCCCTTTCCCGATGCATTAAAAACATTGAATGAATGGTTCCATTTGGGTCACCGGATTTATTTTTTCACTTCCCGAACCGAAGACCTCAGGCAAATCACGGAAAACTGGCTGGTTCAACACGGATTCAAATACCACGGCATGATCATGGGTAAGCCGCGTGGAGGAAATTATCATTGGATCGATAACCATATGGTGCGCGCCACCCGCTATGAAGGCCGATTCACCCACATGATTAAAAAATCCAAAACAATTGAAATTTTTGAAGAAGAGTAAATGAGCACCCTCAACAAATCGACCGCTGGCTATAAAATGCTGATGATCCTGGCCATTGCAGATGGCACGCATCTGGGGTCAGAAAAGAAACAGATCATCAATTTTCTTGGCGATTATTTCGACCCGGAATTTCTTGAAGCCGCCATTCATTCGGAACAAATCAGGCTCGAAAGCCTTCATAAGGACGATCTCATGCTGGAGTTCCGCGATGCCATGAATCAATTCTACAGGCAGTCGACCCCCGAAGAACGTACCCGGTTCCTGCAACAAGCTATGGATTTAGCGACGGCCGACAACCAAGTTTCGCCGGAAGAAAATCTATTTCTGAATCGACTGTTCGAACTCTGGGCCGAAACAGAATAGTCGGTCCCGAGAAGTTAGTAGCCTTGTGACCCGAGAAGTTAGTAGCCTTGTGACCCGAATGGCACCCTGTGCTGTATGGAGCGTCCTAATGTGAGTTCATCGGCGTATTCCAGTTCGCCCCCTATGGCAATACCCCGCGAAATCGTGCTGAGGGTAAGCTTGTAGGGCTCAAGTCGCTTCGCTAAATAGAATGCGGTGGTATCGCCCTCCATAGTGGCCGACAAAGCAATCAGAATCTCCTGAACGTGCTCCTCTACGATTCTGCGCTCCAACTGATCGATGCGTAATTTCTCTGGGCCAACGCCATCCATAGGCGAAATCAGCCCTCCTAATACGTGATATGTACCGGTAAACTGCCGCGTTTGTTCGATCGCCATGACATCTCTAAAATCAGCGACCACGCATATAATTCCACGACGTCGCGATGAACTGGCGCAAATGCGGCATACTTCTTCATCGCTCATGTTGCTGCAACGTACACAGTACTTCATCTCAGATCGAAGTCGACCTACAGCGTTCGACAAATCGCGCGATACATCGGCATCGCTACGCAGCAGGAATAAAGCCAAACGCAATGCCGATTTGCGACCTATTCCGGGTAGTCGAGATAATGCCATGACGGCTTCTTCCAACAATTTTGAAGGATATTCCACGGTTCAAAAATACTACCTTGCGCGCATCATCCGTTTTATTTTGCTATGGACCCACTTTTTCTAGCCGCCATCATCGCGGGTTACTTTATTTTACTCATCGGCATTTCACGTTTCAATAGGGGGCACAGCGATAACAACTCATTTTTTCTGGCTGGGCGCAGTTCAGCCTGGTATGTGGTGGCCTTTGGCATGATTGGTTCGAGCATTTCGGGCGTTACGTTCATCTCCGTTCCAGGCATGGTGGGCAAGGGCGGGTTTCATTACCTTCAAATGGTTGTGGGCTATTTAGCAGGCTACTGGGTAGTGAGCCAGTTCTTGCTTCCCCTTTATTACCGTCGTAATCTTACCAGCATTTACACCTATTTGGGCGATCGATTTGGCAGAGGCAGTCACCTTACTGGCTCAGTTCTATTTTTGATCTCACGCAGCCTCGGCTCTTCCTTGCGCCTCTATTTGGTGGCCATGGTCCTAGATGCTTGGATCCTCGCCCCTCTCGGCGTCCCATTTTGGCTCACCACCATCGCCACCATTGGTCTCATATGGTTGTATACGTTTCAAAGCGGGATCAAAACCATCATCTGGACCGATACCCTTCAAACGGCCTTTCTACTCCTTGCGGTCTTGATGAGTATTGGGATGGTGGGAGATGAGCTGAGTATTCCTTGGCACGAAATTCCGAGACAAGTCAATCTCAGTCCATTTTCTGACCTATGGGAAACCGATTGGCGCCATCCCGAATATTTTTTAAAAATGTTTGTTTCGGGCGCCTTCATTACGATTGTCATGACGGGTCTCGATCAAGACATGATGCAGAAAAACCTCAGTTGCCGAAGCCTCCCCGAAGCACAGAAAAACATGCAATGGTTCAGCCTGGTTCTGGTGGGGGTAAACCTTCTGTTTCTGATGCTTGGTGCACTACTTTATATGTATTGTGCCCAAGAACAAATCGCATTGCCCGCTAAATCTGACCAGCTGTTTCCACAACTGGCATTGAATACCTTCGGACCGGTAGTAGCTGTAGTGTTTACTGTTGGCCTCATTGCCTCGGCCTATTCCAGTGCCGATTCCGCCCTTACCGCGCTCACCACGTCCTTTTGCGTGGATGTATTGGGATTTAATGAACATAAGGGATCGAAACAGACTCGGATGTGGGTCCATTTGGGTATGTCGGGGCTATTGGCCATTCAAATCCTCGTGTTTAGAGCCTATCACCACGACGCGCTGCTGAAGCAACTGTTCAGCATTGCAGGCTACACCTACGGTCCCCTGTTGGGACTGTACGCATTTGGCATGTTCACCAAACGGATGCCCCGCGATTCTTGGGTGCCTGCCGTCGCTCTTCTTTCACCTTTACTGTGTTTTGTCATCGACCAAAACGCGAAATCCTGGCTTAATGGTTATGTATTCGGATTTGAATTACTGGTCCTGAACGGGGCCCTAACTTTTGGCTTACTTCATTTGATTTCCTTATCTTTCCCCG
>VGGT01000197.1 GCA_016868485.1 Bacteroidota bacterium | reverse complement strand
ACAAAAGTGAAAGACCAACGGTTGTCGGAATCCAATTGCTTGATCTTTCGGCCAACTTGATCATAGGTGTAACGCTTAGATGCATTTTCAAATCCATCGGTATAAATAACCACCATAGCATTGGCATTGTGGTGCTCAAGATCATGGCGAAGCAGATATTGCATGCGTTCAATGACGGTTCCTGTCGCATCCAGTAGGGCGGTCATACCCCCCAATTGGTAGTCTGCTTCTGTTAAGGGCCGGAGTTCTGAGGCCGGACGTTGTTCGAAAATCAACTCGGGTTCATCATTGAATACCGTTAACGACACATAGATTGGAATTTCAGGATGTTCCGCCTGGGTGGCTCGAATGCTATCAAACTTCGTGTTCAGGGCCTGTAGAATTTCAACATAATGAGACTCCATGCTTCCACTCTTATCGAGGATCATGTGGTAATGCGTTGCATTGCGGGCAAAAGTCGGGATGCCCGTCGGTGTCTCTGTGGTGTTTTGCAGATTTTCGTTGGTGTGAAGGTTTTTTTTTGTGTTCATGGGGATGTTATAAGTTTAAAAGTTAAAGAAAAGTTCCGCGTGCGCAACAAAAATTTGCTGATTCTTGTTGTTCAACACGATGCAAAGATGCGTTAACTATAACCGTATTTTTCAAAAACAAGGTTGTTGGGCCTCGCGCTTTTCTGTCTATTTTGGGGCCGTGTATCCTAAACTCATCCTTCAAAAAGGCCGGGAACGGCCTGTGTTGCTTGGTCACCCCTGGATTTTTAGTGGTGCCGTATTGACCGAACCGCAGGCCTCAGAGGGCGACATTGTGGCCGTTTGCGACCACAAGCAACAATTGCTCGCCCATGGTTTTTACAGTCCCGCCAGCCAAATCCGATGCCGGCTTTTCGATTTCTCCTTCCAAACAAGTGCAGGATTTGGCGATGACTATTGGAAACACCGAATCCTACAGGCGTTGGCCTTGCGTCGCCCCTGGTTTGACCCCAAACACACCAACGCTTATAGACTCATGCATGCCGAAGGTGACCGAATGCCGGGCGTAATCGCCGACGTGTATGATCAAACTGTGGTGGTTCAATTGTTGATTCGGGGAAGTGAACGGCTGCTTCCGATCTTAGCGTCGACCTTGGCCGAAGCAGGCTTTAAGCATCTGTACCTCAAGCAAAAGAGCATCACCCGACACATTGAGGGGCTACAGCAAGAATCGGGCTGGCTCACGCCTCCGCCACCGATTTACCCCATTACTATCCGGGAGCACGACTGTCTGTTCGAAGTGGATCCGGTGGGTGGGCAAAAGACAGGGTTTTTTCTCGACCAGCGCGAGAACCGATGGCTGGTCGGTCAGTATAGCCAAAAACGACGTGTATTGAACGCGTTCAGCTATACGGGGGGGTTCAGCGTCTATGCACTTAAAGGAGGGGCAACATCTGTTGATTCGGTTGACTCATCACAACCAGCGGTTGACCAGGCACATCTCAATGTCCAATTGAACAATTTTCAAAAAAATCATCGGTCCATTACGGCCGATTGCTTTGACTTTCTGAAGCAATCGAAACCCGGGGAATACGACATGATGATACTCGACCCCCCCGCATTTGCTAAAAAAGCCGGCGCTGTTCCCAATGCGCTGCGCGGCTACAAGGAACTAAACTTAGAGGCCATGCGGAAAATTGCACCCGGTGGACTGTTATTCAGTTTTAGTTGTTCACAGGCCATTGACCCCCTTTTGTTCCGCAAGATGCTCTTTGGCGCTGCGGTCGATGCGCGCCGACAGGTGAGGCTTCTCCATTATTTAGGGCAGCCTGCCGATCACCCGGTCGATATCGGTCACCCAGAAGGCGAGTACCTCAAAGGCTGGCTCATGGCGGTCGAGTAGTTCGTTTGTTCAAGACATGTCTGGAACACCACCGCTACTCGTTCATGGCAGTCAATAAAAATAAAGGCGCACATGGTGCGCCTTTATTTTTAGCACGGCTTCATCATTACTTCGACTTGCGCTTATTGAACCAGTTGTCGGTGTCCACAACCAAAGAAGAGGCCACAAAAATAGACGAATAGGTTCCCACTACCAGACCCACGAGCAAGGCAAAGGTAAAGCCTTTAATCACTTCACCTCCGAACAAGAACAGCACCAATACCACCAAAATGGTGGTAAATGCGGTGATGATGGTGCGGCTGAGTGTATCATTCAATGCAGTGTTAATGACTTTCTGGTTTTCCGACACATGATGAACCCCGAGGTATTCGCGCAGACGGTCAAATACAACCACCGTATCATTGATGGAGTATCCAACAATCGTTAGAATCGCTGCAATAAAGGCTTGGTCGACCTCCATGCCAAACGGCATAAACTTCCAAAATAGAGAGAACACGGCCAGAACAATCAGTACATCATGCAAAAGGGCCACCGAAGCACCAATTGAATAATTGAGCTTTCGGAAACGCAACAATATATAGAGTCCAATGACCAAAATAGATACCACGATCGATAAAACCGCCGAGGTCTTGATGTCATCGGCTATGGTTGGACCCACCTTTTGAGAACTCAAAATATGCTTATCGCGGAAGGAATCAAAATCCACAGTACCACCCAACATGGGACTCAGGCCCTCAAAAACTTTACGTTCCACGAGCTCATCCACTTCCTGCCCCTGCTGTCCGATGAGGTACGAGGTGGTAACCTTGAATTTAGTATCGCTGCCGAAGGTTTTTACTTCCGGTGCTGAAGTCAAGGGTCCAGCCAAGGCAGCTCTAATTTCTGTTGATTTTTGTCCTTGAGGCACCTCAATGATATACGAACGCCCTCCTTTGAAATCAACCCCAAGGTTGAAACCCTGAACAAACATACTGATTAATCCAGCCACAATCACGGTCGCCGAAATACCGTACCACAATTTACGCCGACCAAGGAAGTCAATGTTGAGGTTGCTGAACAGACGCATGCTCCAACCCGTACCAAAACTCACCGACTTGTTCTTCTCCACCATATAGTCGATGATCAGTCGACTGATAAAAATGGCGCTGAATAGTGAACACAGAATCCCTACAATGAGGGTAGTTGCGAAACCACGGATTGGTCCCGTACCGAATGAATACAATATGATACCCGTTAAAAGGGTGGTAACGTTTGCATCGATAATCGATGAATACGCGTTTTTGAAACCATCTGCTACAGCCATACGCATACTTTTACCGCCAGACAGCTCCTCACGGATGCGCTCAAAAATCAACACGTTGGCATCTACCGCCATACCGATGGTGAGGACGATACCTGCAATACCGGGTAGGGTTAATACAGCCTGAAGAGAGGCCAATACACCAAAAATGAAGAAAACGTTCGCCAAAAGTGCAACATTGGCCACCACACCAGCACGCGCGTAATAGGCGATCATGAACAAGAGCACACAAAGCATGCCTGCAACAATTGACCAAAGACCCGAACTGATAGCCTCTGCACCCAAACTTGGACCGACAATGGCCTCTTCAACAATCCGCGCCGGAGCTGGCAATTTACCCGCCTTCAGAATATTGGCAAGGTCTTTCGCCTCATCTACTGTAAAATCACCACTGATCGACGACATACCTCCGCTGATTTCCGATCGCACAGTCGGGTATGAATAGACATAGTCATCCAACACAATAGCGATGCTTCTTTCAATGTTATCGGCCGTCATTCGGCGCCATGTTTTGGCACCCTCCGGATTCATCGTC
>VGGT01000196.1 GCA_016868485.1 Bacteroidota bacterium | reverse complement strand
ACCCTGCTTGAAGGGCTGAAAGACCTAGGCGTTTCCTACGAACTAAGGTAGCTTAGGTGGCCGCATTCGGGGTCGTGCGATGCGTTTTTTTTCCGAATTTTGTAGTTTGTTGCGTTGCGTAGCTTTTACGCATTAATAAGTTAATAGAACAAATAATAATACTAAATCATAAATTATGGCTATTGAAATCACGGATGCAAATTTTGATGAAGTCGTTATCGGCAGCGACAAACCGGTCTTGGTCGATTTTTGGGCAGTTTGGTGCGGTCCTTGCCGTATGGTTGGCCCGGTAGTGGAGGAATTGTCGAACGATTTCGCCGGTCGCGCTGTAGTAGGAAAGGTCGATGTCGACGCGAATCCGGGTATTTCGATGCGATTTGGCATCCGCAACATCCCCACTTTGTTGTTTTTTCAAAATGGTGAGGTGGTCGATAAGCACGTCGGTGCAGCACCCAAACACGTGCTAAAAGAAAAGCTTGAGGCGAGGCTGTCCTGAGTATAGGTCAGCGTTTCAACGTATTGGATGTTTTTATGTTGGGACTCAAACTACCTACCGACCCGCGTTGGGCCAATATTGCGGAGAAGAGTATTGGTGAAATCCTCATCGATCATGCTTTTTGCGAACAAAAGGCAGCGAGTACGTGCATTTCGCTGATTGTTCAGTATGCCGACCGTCCTGAGTTGGTTCAGGCCCTATCGCCCATTGTGGCTGAGGAATGGGGACACTTCCGCAAAGTGCTCAAAGAGATGGATGCGCGGGGCATCAAACTCGACAAAAAAAGGCGCGACGATTATGTACAGGGTCTTCTGGCATTTCAACGGAAGGGCGTTGGTGAAGAACGTGTTCTGCTGGAGAAACTATTGACCTGTGCGCTCATTGAAGCGCGTTCATGCGAGCGCTTCCGGTTATTGTCGCTCGAATGCAGCGAACCCGCCCTGCGCAGCTTCTACCATGAATTTATGGTGAGTGAAGCAGGTCATTATCGACTTTTTATGGATTTGGCCGAACGTTACCTCCCGCGCGATGAAGTTCGAATCAGGTGGCAAGAATTCCTCGATTATGAGGCCGAGCTTTTGGCCGGAATGGAATATCGGGGGGATCGGGTTCATTAAATACCTATGGCTGAATCGATGGCATTTCATTCTACCGTTCGCCGCGAGCGATACCGCGAACTTTGGCCGCAGCTCGATGCCCTCACCGGCCAAGAATCCGATTTGATCGCCAACCTGGCCAATGCGGCAGCGGCCATAAGGCAAGCATTTGGTTTTTTTTGGGTGGGTTTTTACCTGGTTCGTGAACAAGAACTGGTGTTGGGGCCGTTTCAAGGTCCCGTTGCCTGCACACGCATCGCCCACGGCCGTGGTGTATGTGGAACGGCATGGGCGGAGAATCGGGCAATTTGCGTGGAGGACGTGGATCAATTTCCCGGGCATATCGCCTGCAGCAGCGAGAGCCGGAGTGAGGTGGTTGTTCCCATCTGCGTAGATGGCTCGGTGGTTGCGATCCTGGACATCGACAGCGATCGACTTTCGGATTTCGATGCGGTTGATGTGGAGGAGTTACAGCATTTTGCCACAATGGCTTCTGGGTGGTTCGCAACAATAAAACCGAATCAAGAGGTGCCTCCCGATGCGATGAACCGAATGCCATGCTGACCCAAAGGCAGTTGTTTTTACGGCATCTGGCCCAAACCAGCGATGCGCCCCTGGGGATTGAGGCCGTGCGTGCCGAGGGCAGCTGCATTTGGGATGCATCGGGAAGGCGCTACATCGATCTGATTTCAGGCATCGGTGTAAGCAATGTGGGCCACCGGCATCCAGAAGTTTGCAGAGCCATTCATGAACAAGTCGATCGCTACATGCACCTGATGGTGTATGGCGAGTACATTCAATACCCCCAGGTGCAGCTTGCAGCGCGACTCACACAGCGCCTTCCGCCATCGCTGAATCAGGTCTACCTCACCAACAGCGGAACAGAGGCCATAGAAGGCGCCCTCAAACTGGCTAAGAAATACACAGGGCGTGGCGGCCTTGTTTCGTTTCGCAACGCCTACCATGGCAGTACGCAGGGTGCGCTCAGCATTATGGGGCACGACCGCTACCGGCAGCCTTTCGCCCCCCTGATTCCGGGCAATCGGGTGATACCCTACAACCACAGCGACAGCCTGGGGTATATCGATACCAGCACGGCAGCGGTGGTGGTGGAGAGTGTTCAAGGAGAGGCGGGCTATCAAACCCCCTGCACAGCCTGGTTTCAGGCCCTTCGCGCGCGGTGCACCGAAGTTGGGGCGCTGCTGATCTGCGATGAAATTCAGAGCGGAATCGGACGAACGGGCGACTGGTTTGGATTCAGCAAGCATCATGTGGTACCTGATGTGGTGACGCTCGCCAAAGGATTGGGGGGTGGACTTCCCATCGGGGCATTTGTGGCCAATGAGCATCATATGTCGTGCTTGAAAGAAGATCCTGCTTTAGGGCACATTACCACGTTCGGAGGTAATCCGGTATGCGCCGCCGCTGCATGTGCAGTGTTGGATGCATTGGAGGCCGAGCAGTTGCCTGCCCGCGCTGCTCAATTGGAACCCGAAATCCGGCAGCGACTGGAGCATCCCTCGGTGCTGCGGATCACCGGCAGGGGATTCATGTTGGGGGTAGACCTGGGCAGTAATGCCCGTTGCCGGGCCGTAATTGCCGATTGCCTGCAAAACGGAGTCATTACCGATTGGTTTTTGTTTAATGAACAATCGCTGCGTATTGCACCGCCCCTCAACATTCCCGAGGAATTGCTTTTCGAAGCCTGCAGCATCATTCGCGGGTGTATAACGCGTAACACGCAAGGTGTTTAGGTGTGCTTACTTTCTCGTTTCTTTACATATTGGGTTTAATACTGAACAACTTAGATCATGAAATTCATTTCTTTTGACGATCAGGGTCGGCCTGCGATGGGCTTGGTTCACGACCAAAAGTCCTATCGCTTGTCGGTGTTGCAGCCGCATTTGCCCCATGATATGACCGAGTTTTTATCGCTTGGGGATCAGGGCATGCAACAGGCGCGCGATGCGCATCAACAAATAATAGCGGGCGATTATAAGCCTGAGGCACTCATCACCCACGAAATCCGGTTGCTGGCCCCGGTTCCGCGGCCAACATCCTGCCGCGATGGTTATGCTTTCCGGCAGCACGTGGCCGCAGCCCGGCGAAATCGAGGGGTTGATATGATTGCCGAGTTCGACCATTACCCCATTTTCTACTTCACCAACCACCGATCCGTGCAGGGTCCAGGTGCTATACGCTGTATGCCCGATCATTTTCGTCAACTCGATTTCGAATTGGAGGTCGCCGTGGTGATCGGAAAACACGGACGAAACATCCGTGCGGCAGAAGCCGATCAGTACATTGCCGGATACACCATCATGAATGATATGAGTGCCCGAACGCTCCAAATGGAAGAGATGCTCTTGAATCTGGGACCCGCCAAAGGAAAGGACTTCTCCACAGTGATTGGTCCATGGTTGGTAACACCCGACGAGCTTGAGCCGTTTCGTTGTGCACCACCGGCTGGGCATATAGGCAGTGCTTTCCGCCTCGATATGGTGTGTCGGGTGAATGGAGTGGAGGTTTCGCGGGGCAATATGGGGGATATGGACTGGACGTTTGCTGAGATTATTGAGCGCTGCGCTTATGGGGTAGACCTTGTGCCGGGCGATGTC
>VGGT01000195.1 GCA_016868485.1 Bacteroidota bacterium | reverse complement strand
TCGGGGTCATCGAGTGATAAACGACGCTGAGCGCAATCAGACGCACAAAATGACCCTGCATTTCCCCCGGCACTTCTTGTGCACCGGCAGGCATACACCAGCCCCCGTCTGCGCAGCTCCGATAAATACTGCTCGTAGAGGTTCAATCGTAGATGTTGACTGTACCCACCCAGAAAGTCGGCAGGATCGCGTGGCCCTTCGTCCCAAACAAGCCCAACCCCATTCAAAACATCGAAAATATCGTGCAGATAGGCCTCGCGGAACCGACTGCGGTCGAGGTCGTCGATCCTCAGCCGAATGCGCAAGCCCTCCGACTTCGCCAGCAAAGCAACCAACATAAAGTTGGCCAAATTGCCCTCATGCAAAAAGCCACTCGGGGTTGGGGCGAATCGCGTGCATCCCATCAATCAGGCTCCTCGTCGCCCTCCCCAGACGGCGGATCGTAGGGCATATAGATAAACGCGCAATTGGAAGGGGTATATACAAATACGCACATAAAAAACTCAGGGTCTTTCCAGCTCTTGCGAAATTCGGGAAAGGCAGCGCGGGTCACAATACCGCGCGACACAAAATCCTCCATCACCGTCAAATTTACACTCCAGTGGGTATCGAGGTGCTGGTGGATGAGAATGGGTCGTCCTAGAGGGGATGGCATAGGCTCGTGGTGAGCCACAAACACAGGGTACTTACTCATCCCCGTATCGAGCAACTCACGCGATAATCCCCTGAGATAGTCGGCATAATACCGCAAATCCGACTCTACTGATTCCAACCAATGGTGCGCCTCTGACATATCTTACAATAACATAATTAAAATATTTGCCCTTTCACAAATTTAACGATTAAAGGCATGTCAACAGCACAACGTTTTCCACGTGATGCGTTTGGGGGAACATATCAACGGGTTGATAGCGTTCAACGCGGTAGGTGTCGCGCATCAGGTCTAAGTCGCGGGCTTGCGTAGCGGGGTTGCAACTCACATAAACCAATCGAGGCACCCGCATGCGGCACAGCATGGCCACCACATCGGGATGCATACCCGATCGGGGCGGGTCGGTGATGAGCACCGACGGCCGGCCGAATTGACCGATAAACTCCTCCGTCAATAAATTCTTCAGATCACCGGCCACAAATTGTGCGTTGCGAATGCCGTTGCGTTCCGCATTCCTGCGTGCATCGTCTACCGCCGCTTCGGTGTACTCTAAGCCCACCACCCAAGCCGCTTTTCGCGACAAAAACAACCCAATCGTACCCGTTCCACTATACAAATCATATACACCATCTGTTGATGAAGGGGCCGCCCATTCGGCCACCACATCATACAGCCGCTGCGCCTGTCGGCTGTTGGTTTGAAAAAACGACGCCGGCGAAATGTGGAAATGGAGGTCACCCAAACGCTCCTCGATGTAGGCCGGTCCCGACCATACCTGGGGTTCCAACCCCTGTAGGGTGTCGTTTTTCTTCGGGTTGACGACATACTGCAGGCTGGTGATCCAAGGGAAGTGCTTTGCCAAGGCCGACATGATTCCAGCGATCGCCTCTTGCTGTTCTTCGGCCACCATCAACAACACCATCCATTGACCAAGACTGCTGTTGCGTAGGGTTAGGGTGCGCAGAAAACCCTCATGGCTGCGCTGGTTGTAGCGCGTCCATCCATGCTCATCGGCATATCGATGAATGAAATTCCGTATGTCGTTGGCTTTTTGGTCCATTAAATGACATTCCTGAACATGCATCACCTTGTCGAACCGTCCGGGCAAATGAAAGCCCAAGCCCGTCCGTGGTTCTTCTGTGTCGGGTTTGTTCATCTCCTCAACAGTAAGCCAGCGTTGGCCTGTAGCCGTAAACTCCAGCTTATTTCTGTAGGCATCGGGCTCGGGTGCTGCCAAAGCAGGCTGAACCTCCGTAACTTCCACCTTTCCCAACCGAACCAAGGCATCGCGGACCTGCTTTCCCTTCCAATACAATTGAGCCGGGTAGTCGAGGTGCTGCCATTTGCAACCGCCACATAGTCCGAAGTGCACACACTTGGGGGTTATTCGGGATGCGGATGCCGTATGAATATGCACCACACGCGCAAACATATACCGATGCTTGTTGCGGTACACCTCCACATCCACCACATCGCCAGGTACAGCCCCCTCCACAAAGCAAACCTGATCGCCGGCGCGCCCCAAAGCCCGACCCTCGTCGGCCATGTCCGTAATCTCCAGCCGTTCAATCCGCATCAGCGGCGCTCTTTGCTTTTTATCCCTCATGTGTCATTTATTGATGGAGTGTCTTTAGTTCATGAACAATCATTTCCCACTCAAAAATGAGCAGACTTGGTCGCTGAGTGCATCGGGGGCCTCGCTGTGCACCCAATGCCCGGCGCCCGGAATTCGAACCACTTGGGCCCTTGGAAACAGCGCCCGAATGATGGCCTCATCCGAATCGCGGATGTAGGTTGATGCGCCTCCGGCGATGAACAACGCGGGCAGTTGTACAGAACGGCCCTCCACAAAGGGCGAATCATCGCCCACCGAATGGAGGTTGGCCAACAGCCCTTGAACATTCATGCGCCAAGCAAATAGCCCCTCATCGGATCGATAAATATTCTTGAGGATGAACTGACGGGTATCTGTTCGGGTAATTTTGGGAGCGAGGTAGGCGTCCAATTGGGTGCGGTTTTCAAAGGCGGTGAGGTCAACGGCGGCAAGGGTGGTGAGCAGCTGTTGGTGTTCGTGGAGTTGGTAGATTCTTGGGGCGATATCAACCACCAGCAGGGTCGAAACGCGCTCCGGGGCCCTTAGCGCCATCGTCATGGCCACTTTGCCTCCCATAGAATGGCCCAAGAGGTGGGCGGTCGGCAACCCACAGAGGTCCATCAGTCTCCATACATCCTCAGCCATCGAACGATAATCATGGGTTTTGGTCCACGCCGATCGACCGTGGTTTCTGAGATCGGGCAGGTAAATCGTGTAGTGGGTCGACCACTGCTGAGCGAGGGTCAACCAATTGTCGCCTGAGCCAAATAAACCGTGCAATAGAATGAGTGGGGGCCCGCTTCCAAAAGTCCGAAAGTGCAGATCAACACCCTGATAATGCTCCATGTTTATCTTTTTTTCCAAGCAATTGGACAACCCACCGGGGAAGTCGTTTCTTGCCGCACAAAACTACCCCTCAAAAGGGATTCCAAGGCATCCTCCACAAAATGTACGGTCACCTGTTCCGGGAATTCGGTATTGTCGTCGATCGCCCCCGAATAGCGCACCATCCATCCTTCCTTTTCCTTGCACAGGATAAAAACGTGTGGGGTGCGCACGGCGCCATAGTCGCGGGCTACATCCTGCTGCTCATCGAACAAATAGGGGAAGGGAAATCCTTGTTCTCGGGCTGTGCGCTGCATGTCCTCGGGCGAATCGGCCGCAACTTGGTTGGGGTCGTTGGGATTGATGAGCAAAACGGGGTACCCCAAAGGGCGGTAACGGCGGTCGATTCGGATGAGCCGATCCCAATAAGCCTTTGACCACGGACAATAAAGTCCACTAAACACCAACACATAGCCTGCTGCCGAGCGATCGGTATTGAGGGAGACAAATGTTCGTCCAATCCCCATGTTTTTTAATCGAAAATCGCGGGCGCGATCGCCGACCTTGTATTGGGCGAAGGCAGGACGACATTCCATCCCTGTAAAGAACAATAGGGTCAAAATGAGTGACTGGAAGGTGATCCTGCTGTAATGATCGGTGTT
>VGGT01000194.1 GCA_016868485.1 Bacteroidota bacterium | reverse complement strand
TTGGGTCGTGATGAGTTTATTCAGGCTTTGGGGCAAATTACTTTGACATCCGGTGTGCGACCACTCAATCAAATTAGGGAACGACAACTGGAACTCATGCGGTATACGGGTGTTGCGCAACAGACACGATTATATTGGCTTGGTGATTTCCAACAATCGGCGTATCCCTTGGCCGATCTGCCATCAGACACTGCAGTGGAAATCCACCTGCTGCAGTTTAGTCCCGCGCCCTTTGCCCATATTTATATCGACACGGCTTATGTTGATCAACCGCTTCTACAAACTGGTCAGGCGGCCCGCCTCATCTTTGTTGTTCGAAACGGTGGCAGTCGCGATGCCGAAGGCGTACGAATACTGCTTGAGATGGAAGGTGCCCAGAAGGGCTTGTCGACCTTGGATGTTCCAGCCTACGGAACCGCCACAGATACATTGGGTTTTACACCCAGCAACCCCGGTATATTATCGGCGCGTTTATCGGTTGAGGAGTCTGGTCTCGACTACGATCGGCATTGGTATATGCGATTGGAAGTGGCTGATCGGTTTCCATTGCTTCATCTAACGGGTTTGGAAGCGAGCCCCTACATCACCGGCTTGTTTTCTGGGGATGAGTTCATCAGCTATGGTGTGGCCTCCCGGTTAAATATCGACTATACCCAACTGGCTTCGTCGAGGGGAATCATCATCGATCGTTTTGATCAGATCAGTACAGGTTTGATAACGGCCCTTGTGGATAAAATGCAGCAGGGAGGTTCCGTAGTGTTTTTGCCTTCTGGAAATGCTGATCCAACCGCGATGAATGCCCTACTGACCGCCACGGGTGGAGGCGCATGCCAACAAATCGTATCGCAGAAACAACAGGTAGCGCGAATCGAGGTTCAGGACCCCTTGTATCAGGAAACTTTCGAGCGCGTACCAGAGCAATTGGCCTTGCCGACTGTTTCAAAGTATTGGTCGGCTACGCTGCTTCCCGACGATTATACCATAATGCAGTTGTCGGATCGTTCGCCTTGGCTTGTTCGAAGAAGAGTCGGTGCAGGTCAATTAGTCTTTATGTTGAGCGCCCCGGAAAAGGAATGGACGGATTTTCCTGAGCAGGCTTTATGGGTTCCCACGCTTTATCGTGCTGTGCTAATGTCTGGCGGGAACGTCCCTTCCTCCTGGCGATTGGGTGCTTCGCCGAAAATTGAACTTCAAATACCTGGTGTTCGGCCTGATGGATTAATTTCATTGGTGAATGGTACGCAGAAGTTGATACCTCAGGTAAGCAGACAGGGAAATAGATTCAGTTTAGGTATTATGGATGGGATTCTTGCTCCAGGTCATTATGCTGTGATGATCGACGGTCAACCCTTAGGCGGCGAAATGGTGGCGCTCAATGCATCTTCGGATGAATCGCAGCTCCAATATTGGACCCCTGAATCTTTGGTTGAGTTGTCAAAAGATCGGGGGTGGAATAGCTATCTGCTCAAAGATTCCTCGGTCGCCGGCGGATTAGTGGCTGAGGCAGGCGCTTCCAGCATTTGGCGGTGGCTGCTTGCCGGGCTTTTGCTTTGCTTGCTTTTAGAGATGTTTCTGGTGCAGATTATTACTTAACCTTACGCCCGCTTGTTTATGCATTTATTGTTTAGGTCCACGAGAATAGCGCAAAAAGGCAACACCAACCATGGTCTGCGGTTGGACGTTCGTGTGGTCAACGGATTAATTTCCGAGATCGGCAAGGATTTGTCTGTTGGTGATGCACAAGAAATTGTTGGTCAAGATTTATGGATGTGCGCGGGTTGGGTCGATACATGCGCACGTTTTAGGGAACCCGGACAAGAAAGTAAGGAGACGCTGAGCAGTGGTGCTCAGGCTGCTTTTCGGGGTGGGTTTACCCGGGTTCTCATCCAGCCTGATACGCAGCCGGTGTTGCAAACTCGGGGTGAAGTGGAGGCCGTTTATCAACTCGCCAAAGGTCTGCCGATCGATATTTATGTTGCAGGTGCTTTAACGCGTGATTTGAAGGGACATGAAATCACTGAGATGTTTGATCTCAAGCGGGCTGGTGTGCGTATGTTTTCACAAGCTGATGCGCCGATTGACTCATCACGTACTCTGGGTTTGGCCCTTCAATATGCGCAACAAATGGGATGTCCGGTGCAGCTTGTTCCGGTCGACAGTGACTTGGCCCGCGGAGGGCTCATGCATGAAGGTCAAATGAGTTTGCGCTTGGGTCTGAAAGGCATTCCTGATCTGGCTGAGCACATACAAGTGGCACGCGATTTGGCGGTGCTTGCCTATTTCGGAGGTCAATTGCATTTCACGAAAATAAGCAGCGCTGCTAGTCTGAAGCCTATTCGAGCGGCAAGAAATGCTGGTTTGGATGTGACCTGTGGGGTATCGTCGGCCCATTTGTTTCACTGTGATGAAGATTTGGCACATTTCGAGACCGAATATAAACTATGGCCCCCACTCAGGTCGAGATTGGACCGCGAGCAATTGCGTTTGGGTGTTTTAGATGGCAGTATTGATGTGATTTGTTCAGACCACATGCCCGAAGACGAACAGGGGAAAGACGTAGAATTTGCCCGATCCGACTACGGAATGGCGTCTCTTGAAGCGGTTTTTTTACAGATTCACCATGTTTTTCCTGAAGAAAGTGACTTGGATGCAGCTATTGAAGCGCTTACCAGCCGACCTGCTCGCCGCATCGGCATCGAACAAAGTCGCATCGAGCCAGGTGCTGAGGCGGAGCTCATGGTTTTTGACCGGGCTGATCAAACGCAGTTTAATCGAAGCGAATGCGCTACTCTAGGTGTTAACCTGCCATACCACGGGCAATTGTTTTCTGGGCGCATACGTGCGGTCGTTTTTAAAAATCAAACTTATTTAGCCTGATGCAAAACTGGCAACTTGCGGCCGAAGCGCTGTTTTCTGGACTCATGATGAGCAATGTCCCAAATTTTTCCGATGAGTTGAATTGGTTAAAGTCGAACGGTCACTCGTCTATTGAAGGCACATTAACGAACGCTTCAACAGGAGTCGGTGATTCTGTGCTCGCCGTGGCCATCAAGGCAGTGAATCAGGAGGAGAAAGGGGATGTCTTCATGTGGGAACAGTTCTTGAATCGGGTTTGGAATGCCCCAGGTTCGTTGCGCACCCGCGTTTCACAACTCGACGAATTTGTTGCCAAGTACTTGATTGATGATGATTCGGCCCGTTTCTTATTTGACATATGTTATACCCAGTGGCTTAGTGAGGAGGGCGCTCAAGGCGAACTCAGTGATGCCTGGCTGTCCGATGAGGAGATGATTTCCGATAGGGGAAGCGAATTATTGACCGTTTTGATGTATATTCAAGAGGTCAACGCGTCCGGATTAGAGGCCGATTTGAATGATTTTGTGGATGCATTTCTGACAGATGAGGATTTTGACCTTCAAGATGACCTCGGTGTATTTGATGTTTTGATTCAGCAGGCCCCCAATTTGAATCTGGCCCATGTCCCGCTGATTCAAGAAAGTAAAGCCGCTTCCGTGGATACTCCCTTGGAGGGCCTTTTACCGGGAATTATGTGCTTTTTCAAAGATCCGGCAGATCCCATGCAAGGTATAGGCCCTATATTTTCGGCCCGTTTGCTCGATCAGCAGCTTCTTCCCATTTATATGTGCTTGATTACCGCGCTCAAGGAGAAATGGTGTTTCCCGGAGCATACACGCCCCAACGCTTTACAGCGCACATTTTTTGGCGCCAACCAAGCCGATT
>VGGT01000193.1 GCA_016868485.1 Bacteroidota bacterium | reverse complement strand
GGCCAAAGATATTACGCCCAGAGCACAGGATTATGCACAATGGTACAACGATTTAGTATTAAAGGCTGGACTTGCCGATTATTCGGCCGTACGGGGTTGTATGGTCATCAAGCCGTATGGCTTTGCCATTTGGGAACGCATGCGCGATGCCCTCGATGCTATGTTTAAAGAGACTGGACACAGCAATGCCTATTTCCCCTTGTTTATCCCCAAATCGTTTTTCAGCAAGGAGGCTGCCCACGTGGATGGATTTGCCAAAGAATGCGCTGTGGTAACCCACTACCGCCTGCGCAATGGCAAGGATGGTGGAATTGAGGTCGATCCGGAGGCCCGTCTTGAGGAGGAGTTGATTGTGCGGCCCACCTCTGAAACCATCATTTGGAATACGTACCGCGATTGGATCCAGAGTTACCGCGACCTCCCCCTACTCATCAACCAATGGGCCAATGTGGTGCGCTGGGAGATGCGCACGCGTTTATTCTTGCGCACAACCGAGTTCCTCTGGCAAGAAGGCCATACCGCGCACGCCACAGCCGATGAGGCGGTGGAAGAGACGCGAAAAATGTTGGACGTATACGAACGGTTTGCCCATGATTGGATGTCGCTTCCGGTGATCAAGGGCGTGAAAACCGAGCAGGAGCGTTTCGCAGGGGCCATTGATACCTACTGCATTGAAGCCCTCATGCAGGACGGCAAAGCCTTGCAGGCCGGTACCTCTCATTTTCTGGGTCAGAATTTTGCCAAAGCTTTTGATGTTCAGTTTACCGGGGTCGATGGGCAGCGCGACTACGTCTGGGCTACATCCTGGGGCGTTTCGACCCGTTTGATGGGGGCATTGGTGATGGCACACAGCGACGATGATGGCTTGATTTTACCGCCCAAATTGGCTCCCATCCAGGTGATCATCATTCCGATTTATAAAGGAGCCGAAAGTCAGGCTCCACTTCGTGAGGCAGGCTCCAGACTCGAACAGGCCTTGCGCACGGCGGGTGTTCGGGTTCAATTCGACCAAGACGACAACCACCGGGCTGGCTATAAATTTGCTGAATCCGAACTCAAAGGCATACCCATTCGCATGGCCATAGGAATGCGCGACCTCGAGCAGGGAACCATCGAACTGGTTCGTCGCGATACGCGTGAAAAAATGCAGATGCAACAAACAGATCTAGCGCCCAAGATCGTTCATCTCTTGGAGGCGATTCAAACCAATATTTATCAGAAAGCGCTCGATTATCGAAACGAACAGACCCATAGGGCGGACACTTGGGATGAGTTTGAACGCTTACTCGATCATGGCGGGGGCTTTATTTCGGCTCATTGGGATGGCACTTCAGCAACTGAGGAGCGCATCAAGGATTTAACAAAGGCCACGATCCGCTGCATTCCGCTCGACAATCCAATGCAAGCCGGTCGATGCATTCTCACAGGCGAGCCTTCGAAACAACGGGTGTTGTTTGCTCGGGCCTACTAACTATGCTCCTGAACCGACGAATTTAGCTCAATTTCCGTTCGTAGTCGATGAATTCGTAATCGAGTCCACTTTTCGAACGGAGCCGTCCTGAGCGTCTCAGGATGTTCCAATTCGATTCCTCAAATTCAAAATGCGTATCACCATCTACTTCCGAATAAATCCTGGTTAGATACAGCCTGGAGGCGAGTGGGAGTAGTTCGGCATAGACTTGACCGCCACCGATCACAAACACCTCCGAAAATCCACTGAGCGACTGAAGCGCTGCCTGGGTCGAATCAAACACCTGAAGATCGGGCTCATGTGCGGTCATACGCGAGCTCAACACAAAAAAAATCCGTCCCGGAAGCACGCGTCCGATGCTTTCAAAAGTTGATCGGCCCATCAAACAGGCCTTTCCCATGGTGAGCTCTTTGAATCGCTTCAAATCCTCTGGAATATGCCATGGCAACGTATTGTTTCGGCCAATCACGCCATTTTGGGCCGCAGCCACCAGGATGTGTAGTTCAGGCATTGTTAAACCTTCCATTATTCGAGAATCAATTTCATTCAGTGAATAGAGGTTCTAGACGATCAGCTCATCAAACTCCATTTATACCGCCACCGGTGCTTTGATGGCTGGATGCGGATCATAACCCTCGAATCGAATATCATCGTAGCGAAAATCAAACAAATCGGAAACACTTGGATTCAAATGCACTTGAGGAAGTGCGCGCTCGGTGCGCGACAACTGCAGTTCTACTTGCTCTAAATGATTGAGATAGATGTGGGCATCGCCCAGGGTATGTATGAAATCGCCCGCTTGATACCCACTCACTTGAGCCACCATATGGGTCAAGAGTGCGTATGAGGCAATATTGAAGGGAACACCGAGAAAGACATCAGCCGATCGCTGATAGAGTTGGCACGACAGCCGACCATCTGCTACATAAAACTGAAACAGCACATGACAGGGTGGCAGCGCCATACGCGGAACATCAGCGACGTTCCAAGCCGAAACCAAATGCCGTCTCGAATCGGGCGCGTTGCGCAATGCCTGGAGCACGTCTTTCAATTGATCGATTCCTTCGCCGGTTGGGGTCGACCAGCTTCGCCATTGATGGCCATAAACGGGACCTAGATTTCCTTCTTCATCGGCCCATTCATCCCAGATGCTCACGCCATTTTCTTTGAGGTAGCCGATGTGGGTATTGCCTGTGATGAACCACAAAAGTTCGTGTACGATAGACTTTATATGCAGTTTCTTGGTCGTAATCAGCGGAAAACCCTCTTGAAGATCGAATCGCATTTGGTAACCGAAAACACTGAGCGTACCGGTGCCGGTGCGGTCCGATTTTCGGGTACCATGGTCCATAATCTGCTTTAACAACGCGTGATACTGCTGCATGGGTCGAACGAAATTCTAAAGTATTTTCATTATCGGGCTACCACTACTTTCCTGACATAGGTGCCGTAGGTGCACTCGGCCCGTACGGTGTACGTGCCTGCTGGAACATCCCCTAAATCGAGCATGGGTCGGACGGGCGCTGCCCAATCACGAAGCACGCGGCCCATTTGATCGATGAATTGCAAACGATTGATTTGGTCGAATCGACCAACGGCCATATACAGCATGCGATCAGTAGGGTTGGGATAGAGTAAAAAATCTCCATCGGCAACCGGTACATCGGGCGGAGGAACCCCACTTTTGGGGGTGAAACGATACTGCACCAATGAGGGATTGAATAACCCAAAAAATGAGGTGCCACGGACTTTAAGTATCGGTATATGTTCTTCGCGACTCAACCAATAATACTCGATTTCTGTACGCAGGGGCACACCAAAGGTATTGCCTTGGAAGGTAAGACTGTCGAGAATGCGCAGGGCACTCTTCACCCGCAAGCATTCGAAGGTTCCTTGTGGGGTTGTTATGCTGCCCCAGCCATCGACTTGGGTGACTCTTCCGCCACGGCTTGCATATTCGCCGACCGTGGGAATGCTGATGTTGTAGGCAAACGTACTGCTGTCCTTTCGCCCATAGGTGAGTGGGAAAAAGAATATCTCATCATTATCGGTATAAAATGCGGGTATGGGTATGCCACTCACCGTAAAACCACGACCCACCGCCGCCCAGCGGGTATTGTTGGAATTATAGAACTCGAAAACATTTTGGAGCGATACCACCAGCAAGTTCAGGCTATCTTGTACTTTGGTACCAAATGAGTTCAGAAAAAGGAAATATGGGGTCTGAATGCCTGGTCGATACCAAACCAGATCGGGTGTTGCGGCCTGCAAGTCTGAGAAG
>VGGT01000192.1 GCA_016868485.1 Bacteroidota bacterium | reverse complement strand
CCCTCTAAACCATCCAAATGAGTTGCGCCCAAAATTGGATCAAATGATTCCTTCATCCCCCAATCAGCCCTATGATATGCTTGAATTGATGGATGAAATTCTTGACCCCGAAACGCGTTTTGAACTACAGCCCGATTATGCTTCCAATATGATCACAGCTTTTGGTTTACTTGGGGGAAGGAGTATCGGCGTGGTGGCCAACCAGCCATCCTCTTTGGCGGGCGTTCTCGATATCAATGCCTCACGCAAGGCGGCGCGCTTTGTTCGGCTCTGCGACTCATTTAACGTTCCACTACTTGTTTTGGTGGATGTACCCGGTTTTTTGCCGGGTACGGATCAGGAATGGAATGGTATTATTGTACACGGCGCTAAATTGCTTTATGCCTTCAGTGAGGCCACAGTTCCTCGTATTACGGTCATCACCAGAAAGGCCTATGGGGGCGCATACGATGTCATGAACAGCAAACACATCGGAGCCGACTATAATTTTGCTTGGCCGAGTGCTGAGATAGCGGTTATGGGGGCAAAAGGAGCGGCGGAAATCATCTTTAAGCATGAAATTCAGGCGGCCGAGGACCCAACAGCGAAATGGGATGAGAAAGTTGCGTTGTATACTGAGCGCTTCGCCAATCCCTACCAAGCGGCCGCTCGTGGCTATGTTGATGAGGTCATTTTGCCATCCGAAACCCGACGAAAACTCATGTCCGCTTTTTCCCGAATAGCCCACAAGGCGGTACGCCATCCGCGAAAAAAGCACGGAAATATACCATTATAACAATAAAAAATAATAAATGAATACACTTCAAAAGCTCCATTTGGGATTCAGTTTCCTGTTACTTATTGTTTTGATTTTCATCTGTGTTCGTTTGTCGCCCCAGCTCTGGCCCAGCGAAACTGAATTGGATTCTGCTGCTGTTGGGGGTAAACAAGTTGACTCCACTTTGGATGTGGATCAAACGAATTGGTCCTTTCTCGATTCGGTAGGAATTCGACGCGATTCTGTTCAAATGCCGTTAAAAGGCTTAAGAATTGTTTATATCAATGCGGATTCGCTGCTCGAAAATTATTTATATTATCAGGATCTGCGCGATAAAATGATTCGAAAAGCCCAGGCATCTGAAAAGGAACTGGAAACTGAGGCCGCCAAATTGGAAAAGGAAATAGAGCAACTACAAAGAAAAGCGCCTGAATTGTCGGAGATTCAGCGTTCTGCGGCGGAGGAAGGACTTATGCGAAAGCAACAAAATGTCATCAATCTTCGGGATAATTTAACGGCAGAATTAGAGCGCGAAGAGGAACAGCTCGACCGCTTATTTCGGGCTAAAGTTCAGGGCTATTTTCGAGAGTTGGCAAAGCGCGAGCAATACGACTATATACTGTCTTATCATTCAGGCAGCAACTTATTGCTGGGCTCAGACGGTTTGAATATTACCCGACGCGCCTTGTCTGACTTAAACGCCGCCTATAAAGCCTCTAAGAAGGCTAATCCATAAATACATTTTTTACGATAATTTATATTATGTATAATTAAAATATTTGCCTTTTGGGACCGCGTCTTTTTGTTACTTCACCCTGATGATTGCTCTTATTTGATATGTTTACCTTTTGGGACCGCGACTTGTTGTTTCCCCGCCCCTGTGATGTAGTCATCATCGGTGGAGGTTTTACGGGCATGTCGGCTGCCATCACCATCAAGCGATATCGCCCCAGCTGGCATGTGGTGGTCGTCGAATCAGAAGCCACGGGTACCTTGGCAAGCTCCCGCAATGCCGGATTTATTTGTTTGGGCAGCCCCACAGAATTGATGCGCGATATTCAAAACCACGGGCTTCCTGTTGTTGAGGAGTTACTCCAATGGAAAATCCAAGGCGCTTCTATATTGTTGCATTACTTGAAGAAAACTAAATTAATATACGCTAAATCAGTTGGTTACGAAATATTTTCATCTGAAACACCTGAGCCTGAAGGCCTCGATGACCACTTGAATACGCTGAATGGCTTGATGCGGGCTGCTGGCGGACCTGTCCCTTATTATATGCGTTTCATGCAAGCGCCAAAGGGATGGTATCCGGGTGTGCATCAGTCTTCCTGGGTGAAGATGAATTGGGAAGGTCAACTACACCCGGCGGCGGCTGTGGCTCAATTGAGGCTTCAGTTCCAGAATTTGGGTGGTGTCATCAGTACCCACCAGCCGGTGGATTCATTAGCATTCGATCCGAGCGGCGTTTTTTTGCAATCACAGTCGGAAACACTCCGTGCCCGTCAAGTGCTGCTGGCGAGCAATGCATTTGTGCCGAGGCTCATGCCGGACATTAAAATAGATGCCCACCGTGCGCAAGTGATGATCACGGAGCCTCTGGGTAAAATTCCGTTTCGGGGGAATGTTCATTTTCGGGAGGGTTATATGTATGCACGCGATGTTGGGCAGCGTTTGTTGATTGGGGGCGGTCGATTTTTGGATTTTGAAGGCGAAAAAACGGATCAACTCGGCACCACAAACGGTATTCAGGCGTATTTAACGGACCAACTTTCTATGCTCACCGGAATACCGGTCGAGGATTTACCGGTGGCCGATCAATGGAGCGGTATCATGGGCTTTACCCCAGCTCGGTTAGCCCCAATCCTGGAGGTGAAAAATCAAGGAATGTTGGTCGTTGCCGCTGGAATGAATGGAATGGGGACGGCTTTAGGGCCATATATTGGAAAGAAAGCAGCTGAGCTTTTGATTCAAGAGCGCGAAGGTCGATCAATACATCTCCCCCAACCCGGATTTTTCCCGCTTACACCAAAGAAAAGGCGTTAGGAATTAGTGCCCCATTTCTGCTAACCAACGCTCTGCATCGAGGGCGGCCATGCACCCAGATCCGGCAGCGGTAACCGCTTGGCGGTAGATTTTGTCTTGTGCATCACCGGCTGCAAAAACGCCAGGAATGTTCGTTTTGCTGCTTCCAGGAATGGTTTCAATGTAGCCCGTTTCATCCAAGCGTAGATAAGTAGAAAATAAACCGGTGTTGGGTTGGTGCCCAATGGCCACGAAAAAACCTTGAATTTCGAGCCTTCGCTCTGTTTGATTCGAGTTGTTCATCAGTCTGACGCCCGAAACCGTTTGATCGCCCAAAATTTCGAGTGTCTCATGGTTCCAGAGCACTTCGATGTTCGGGGTTCGCATTACCCGCTCTTGCATGGCTTTGGAGGCACGAAGGGTGTCGCGGCGAACAATCATATACACTTTTCGGCAAAGCTTCGCCAGGTACGTGGCCTCTTCAGCCGCCGTATCGCCCCCTCCCACCAGTGCTACGTCTTGTCCACGAAAGAAAAAACCATCACAGACAGCGCAAGCCGACACCCCGTAGCCGTTTAGTCTTTGTTCAGAAGGAAGTCCCAACCATTTAGCGGATGCACCTGTTGCAATAATCACCGCATCGGCAGTGAGAACCGTTTGTTGGTCGACCACTACCCTTTTGGGCGTCATTGAGAAATCTACTTCCGTCACAATCCCATAACGACAATCGGCACCCATTCGAACCGCTTGCTTGCGGAAATCATCCATCATCTGCGGGCCTTGTACACCATCGGGATACCCAGGGTAATTTTCTACATCGGTGGTGATGGTGAGTTGTCCTCCCGGTTGCAGGCCTTCATAGAGTATCGGTTTGAGGCCAGCACGGGCGGCATAAATGGCTGCCGTGTAACCGGCAGGGCCCGAACCGATGATCAGGCAATGTGCGTGTTCTTGATTTGACATGCCGCAAAAATAAGA
>VGGT01000191.1 GCA_016868485.1 Bacteroidota bacterium | reverse complement strand
TGTCGCGAGCGCATCCAAGGCTTTTTTGGCCGCCTCCCATTTCTCTTCCAGTTCGGTTTTTAATTGGTTGATGGCGGGGCCCACCGTGCGTTTCTCCTCGCCGGGCAGCGCGCGAAAAGCATCAAAAAGGCCATTGAGCACCCCTTTTTTGCTGAGGTACCGCAGGCGGAAATCTTCCAAGTTGGCTGGACTGTCTAGTGGGAAAGCCGCTGCTTCGCGCCGAATTTCATCGATTTGTGTGTGCATCATCGGGTGTAATTAGGAGCTTCGTGGGTAATGGTGACGCCATGGGGGTGGCTTTCCCGCAGTCCGGCGTTGGTGATGCGCACAAAACGCGCGTTCAGCAGGTCGGGTATGCTGCGAGCACCACAATAGCCCATCCCCGCACGCAACCCACCCACATATTGATACAAAACTTCATCCAAACGGCCTTTATAGGGCACGCGACCCACGATTCCTTCGGGCACCAATTTACTGATCGCGTCTTCCGCATCCTGGAAATAGCGGTCGCCCGAACCTTCCTTCATTGCTTCGATTGAGCCCATTCCGCGGTAGATCTTAAATTTTCGTCCCTCATAAAGAACGGTTTCTCCCGGTGATTCTTCCACGCCGGCAAACAGGGATCCACCCATGATGCTCTCAGCTCCTGCAGCCAGGGCCTTCACCATATCGCCGGTGTAGCGAATGCCGCCATCCGCAATAATGGGAACTCCTGTGCCCTTGAGGGCCTCCGCTGCTTCCATTATGGCGGTGAGTTGGGGTACGCCGACACCCGCCACGATTCGGGTGGTGCAAATGGAGCCCGGACCAACACCCACTTTAACGGCATCAGCGCCTGCTTCTGCCAGGGTGCGGGCAGCGGCACCTGTGGCGATATTCCCCACAACCAATTGAACGTCGGGGAACTCACCCCGGATTTTTCGGAAATTCTCCAGTACCCCCATGGAATGACCGTGTGCCGTGTCGATGGTCACCACGTCAACACCGGCTTGTACTAAGGCTTGTACGCGGTCCAAGACGTCGGGCGTTACCCCAACCGCAGCCCCCACCCGAAGACGACCAAGATTGTCTTTGCAGGCGTTGGGATGGGCCTTCAGCTTGAGGATGTCTTTGTAGGTGATGAGACCCACCAACACCCCGTGATCGTTCACCACGGGCAGTTTTTCGATCTTATTGGCCTGCAATATGCGCTCGGCCTGATGCAGCGACGTGCCTTCGGCGGCGGTCACCAGCCGATCGCGGGTCATCACTTCGGCAACGGGCCTGTTTCTGTCATACTCAAAACGGAGGTCGCGGTTGGTGACGATACCTGTGAGTTTTCCCTGCTTGTCGGTCACCGGAATGCCGCCAATTCGGTTTTCTTGCATCAGGTCAAGGGCCTCGCCCAATCGTGCCTCTTCGTGTAGGGTGATGGGGTCTACGATTAAACCGCTTTCCGAACGTTTCACTTTCCGCACCTCTTGGGCTTGGCGCTCAATCGACATATTCTTGTGGAGCATGCCAATGCCCCCGCTCTGCGCGATGGCGATGGCTAAAGCGGATTCGGTAACCGTATCCATAGCCGCCGACACCAACGGAACATGGAGACGGATGTCGCGGGTTAATCGGGTAGAAATGTCTGTGTCGCGTGGGAGTACTTCTGAGTAGGCCGGTATCAGAAGAACATCGTCGTAGGTGAGTCCCTCACCAGCAACTTTTTGGGTATAATCGAGCATGGCAAATAACGGCTTGTATTTGCGGTGTAAAGGTAGTAGATTTTGATGAAATGAGGTAAGAAGAACAACATGCACGTATAAAACAATCCCAAAATAAAACATTCCAAAAAAAAACATCCCCGGATCAGAAACCCGGGGATGCACCACAAAACCCTGAATCCAGGATTTGTCTATTAGGGCAAGCGTGTGATGCGAAGCGTTTTGGACTCGCTTCCAGCTGTGCTGCGGCTTTCGATGTTTAAGAGATACTGCCCGGCAGAAGGCATATCGATGCTGAGGTTATGCTTGCCAGCGGCTAAGGCCGTCCAATCGCTCGAAGTGATGGCTCTTCCCATCAGATCCGTAAGAACATAGCGAACGTCAGCATCCTGCGCCATTGAAACAGCAATGGTTGATGCGCCACGGCTTGGATTCGGGTAAACTACAGCCGAGAAATGGGCCTGATCGGCATTCCCCGCCAAGCGCAGCATGGCATTTTGAATGGGCTCTGCTTGTAGGTCGGCTAGCTCGCTGTTCTCCGTCAACTGAATCGATGAGAAATCGGCTTGTTTCAGTGCGTTTTCAAAGCTGATGTAACCTAAGGTGCTGCCGGCTGATACCCGCACACCTTCTAGATTATACCATGAAATGTGCAGTACCCCTTGTTCTTGATTCCAGATTAGGTTGCCGCCTAATAGATCAGATGAGAAGCGTGCTGCACCCAAATGAGTTGGAATGGAGATGTGAAGGGTTACAGCGCCCAAGTGCATCGACTCCGGTGCCACAATCGCAAGCATTCCGGATGGAAGTGTGCTGCTGGTTTCAAGGCGTGAATCAAAGGCAACGCCGGGCATGGTGCGTGCGCCTGGATTGAAGCTGCCGTTTACATCGCCAATGCAGATGCCTTTGATAGCGCTTTGCTGCAGTACCCCACCGCTCAGTGTAACTGTTGGCGATTGGAAGAACCAATTTCCAGCGGTGAAAGAGGTAATTTGACTAACCGTACGGCGCGAGATCTGTAGGGCATCGGTCGCATTGATGCTGTTGCTTGCATTCACATCGGCTGCATTGATCCGAATGCCTGAGAGCAATTGGGTATTGGAGAAATGACGGGCTACATTTAATGCATCCGTGGAGTTAACCCCTCCCCAGGTGCGGTTGGTGGTGGTTTGTAGGGTATAGTTTCCAGAAGGCGCTTGAGTGAACTGATATTGTCCTGCTGCGTTGGTTGTGGCAGACATAACCGATGCGCCTTGTGCGTTAACGAGATTAACTACGCAGTTCGACAAAGGAGCTTGCGCGCTGTTGTCGTAGACGATGGTCCCAGACAAATTGGTGCCGCTTGGGCATGCACTGCAGCTCTGCCAGCAAACCGCGGGCAGGATGGTGTCGCGCGTTGGAACAAAGTAGCGGTTCGTGTAAGGACCTGTGGTGAGCACACATGAGCTTCCAGGCGTCATGGCTTCGGCCACTGCCCATCCATTTACAGTAAATAAATATTCCACACCTGTGGTTGGAACATTCACCGTAAGTGCATAGATGCCATCGTTGTCTGGGTCGGTCATCACCGCACAAGAGCCACACCATCCATTGAAGTTGCCGTTGAGGTTCACCTGACCGATGCTTCCTGTGTAGTTGTTCATATTGACACGGAATGTTACGTTGGCTGAAACAGGAATTCCCGTACAAGGAGCGCAGGTGCCGTAGCATACAGGGTCTAAAGTTGTGGCGCCTGTGAAGGTCAATACGCGGTTAGTGTAGCCGAAATTGGTTTGGGTGCAAGAGCTGCCGGGTGTCAGGCTTTCTTGACCATTCCATCCATCCAAGGTGAATTTGTACTCAATGGTGCCAGGCAAGAGCGGAAGCGTTACTTCCCAGATGCTGTCGTTGTTGGCATCGGTCATGGGGTTACATGCACCACACCATCCGTTGAATGTGCCATTAACGAAAACCCCAGTGAAGGCGGCGCCGTTGTAGTCAGACATATCTACCTTAAATGTAACGTTGACTGGTGTGGGTGCCGCGGTGGTACAAACCGCACAGCTGTTCCAACATACGGCGTCTAATGTGGAAGCGGCGGCGATGGTGTATACCCGATTGGTGAAACCG
>VGGT01000190.1 GCA_016868485.1 Bacteroidota bacterium | reverse complement strand
CCCCGTTTAGCGTGAAAGTGGCTTGTCGTCGATAAAATCGCCTGCCTGGAATGGTGAGCGCTGGAGCTGAGTAAGTTGGTGTATTGGAGGAAGGGATAGGGATCCAAGTTGTTCCGTTGGTGGATTCTTCCCATTTGTATGTAAGTGTTGCAGCCGCACTTCCCGTAGCAGGAGTTGTATTACCAATAAATGCTGGTACATCCATACAAACTTCAATTTGACTAGGTGACGGATTGGGGCCGACCTGACCTTGAGTCACAACATCTTGCACAGTTATACTGATTGGATCACTAAAAACAGATCCACACTGACGTATACTAATATCAGTAGCAATAATTCTATATTGAGCACTTTGAGTAACCGCAGAAATATTATACGAAGGACTAGAAGAAGGCGGACTAACAGTAACCCACCCTGAACCAGTATTTCTCTGCCATTGGTATTGAAATACATTACCCCCCCCATTAGCTGGAGTTGCAGTCAGGGCAAGGGGAGAGCCGTTACACAAAGTTGATGGGCCAGAAACCAAACTTACTACTGGCACCTGAATAGGGTTAAGGACCGTGAATGCTATTGGGGCGCTTGTGACACTTACACCATTACTTAAAATGTCGCGAACACGAATCTCTAAAGAACCTGTGACTACAAAATTAGTCAGCGGGTTGTCGGGACTGATAGGATACGGTAGCCAATCTAGGGTGCCTAACAATTTGTATTCCCAAACCCAAGAAACGTGACTAATACCAGGGGGATATGAGGGGGAAACCGCAGTAAGAGGTGGTAAAAACGCATTCCAACAAATCACACTTTGGCCAGAAGGGTTAGAGATGGAAGGAGTATAAGGACAAGGACTAACTGTTATGTTGTAAATACCAATTCTGGGGGCACAAGCATATGGGCTTCCGGTAATCGTAATGCTGTGTGTTCCAACTCCAGCCAAGGAAGGACTGAAAACGCCATTGGCTGCATCAATGATTCCATTGCCGCTAAAATTCAGATTTGAAATTTGCGAGGCTACCGGAAAAGTTGCAATTGTAAAAGGGGGTGTGCACTGTGTAATGGTGGAAGGGTTAGCAGGAGCGGAAAGAATTGCCGAACCCAAAACCACATTGTTGTTGGCCTGTGGAACGAAAGAAAAATTTCCTGAAGTTCTATCCGAATTGAATACCGCTAAAATGTAGTAACTATTGGATACCACAGCATTAACGACGAGATTTTCTACAAGTATGGGGTCATTGGTGCAGAACCGTGTGTTAGCTGCATTCAAGGCAGAAACCCCTGGGTCCGGATTGGTAAAAGGTCCCCATAGTATAAAATCAAGGTTTGAGTTGTTTGTCGGTAACAACTGCCAATTTATTTGATTCCCTGACGAGACTTGAAAGCGGAACCAAAGTGCATTTGATGCTCCTGAAACACATCCATAATCAGGACCTACCTGAGCTGGAACGTTGGCAGGTGGGGTGTTGAGTGTGTAGACAGAATTTGTGTTGCATAAGTAAGTGGCTGTTTCATAACTCGTCTGTGCAAGAAGTTCGGGAGAAACAAAAACTTGTGTAGACAGAATAAGAAGAAACAACCGAATCAATTTGTAGGTTAATTTTTTCATCTTGAAAGGATTTTTAGAATTATATTTAACAGGGGTAGGAGGTTTCTAGAACAAAATTTGGCACAAATATACACATAAATTCAGACTTCAGCCCAAACACAAAAAAAAATGCATGAAATATATAGTTTTCATTGCCGATATGCCAACATCCGCAACACCGTTTCCGTGGCCTCCTCGCCCTTATGCCCCTGAGATCCTCCAATGCGATCGCGTGCTTGTGCCTCATTGAGCACAGTGAGTACGCCAAATGCCACAGGCACGCCCGTCGAGAGCCCAACCTGCATTAAACCCGTAGAGACGGCCTGGCTAATATACTCAAAATGAGGGGTTTCGCCTTTGATGAGGCAGCCCAGTGCTACGACTGCATCCACTTGATGGTGTTCAATGAGCCAGCGGGCACCAAGGGGGAGTTCGAAGCTCCCGGGTACGTTCATTTCGATGAGTTGATCGCTGTTGAAACCATGCTCCAACCACACACGTCGTGCACCAGCTGCCAGTTCATCGGTAATTGGGCTGTTCCACTCCGCCTTTACCAAGCCGAGTTTGAGCGAAGCACGTTGCTGGGCATTAAAGTCAAAGGCTTTCCTGCCCTGGGCACCAGAGATCCCTGACATTATACCCCTTGGGCCTTCAGGCGGGCAATAAACTTTTCAGCACCCGAGCCTTCAGTGCTCGATGGATACTCCTTCTGTAGTCGCTCATAGAGTTCCAATGCCTTCTTGAAGTTGCCCAAACTTTCCGTCAACTCTGCGGCACGCGCCAAATAAATGGGTGATGTGAACTCGTTTTGGTAGTCGCCTGCTGCCTTCACATACAGTTCCGCCGCTTTTTCTTTGTCGCCTTTCTCTAGGTATGCATCAGCCGTGGCTCCTTTTGCGACACTCGCCAGCAGAACATCGTCGGAAGAAAACTTCTCGAGCCAACGAATGGCCTCGTCGTATTCGCCATGCCTTAAATAGGAGACCCCTAAGTAATAACGCGCCAATCGGGCGGCATCGGTCCATGAATAATCCGATTCGATCTCCAAAAATCCCGGAAAATTACCATCGCCATTGATGGCCAATGTAAGGGAGTCGTTCTCAAAATAGCGCTCAGCCATATACATCATGTTTTGTGCTTCCTCTTGCCTGTTGGGGAGAAATACACCAAAAACGCCATAGATGGTTCCTGCCAATACCAAAAGCAGCGTGCCCGATAGGATCAGCTTGTTTTTATTGGCTTGAAAAAAGTCTGTGGTTTTACTCAAGGTTTCCTGTACATCCAGGTTTTCCAATCCAAAGTCGAGTGGATTGCCGCTGTCTTTATTGGGGTTTGACATATTGGGTTGATTCGGGTTTTTAAAAGGGTTGGAAGGGGTTCTCCAAAGGGATAACTTAATTGGTTATAAATGGGTAATCGCTTTGTTGATAAACATCCGTGAAGAGTTCGTGGACTTCGGGCCAGGGTGATTGCTCGGCGAATTCAACGGCTTCCGCCACGGCTGTTTCTATGGCTGCATCGATGGCATCGAGATCGGACTCTTTGGCGTATTTCTTCGAAAGTATGGTCGCACGGACCTCAGCGATGGGGTCGCGACTTCTGTAGTCCTCTACCTCTTCTTTGGTTCTGTACTTAGCGGGGTCGCTCATGGAATGGCCGCGGTAGCGATACGTCCTGATTTCCAAGAAGGTGGGGCCATCGCCTTTGCGAGCACGGTCGACCGCTTCTTGCATGGCCTCGTGCACCGCCTCACAGCTCATGCCATCGACCCATTTCGAGGGCATATCATAGGCACTGCCCATCTTGTAGATATCGAGCAGATTTGTAGTCCGCTCCAAAGATGTACCCATAGCGTAGTAGTTGTTTTCTACCACGAATACAACGGGAAGCTTCCACAACATGGCCATGTTGAAGGTTTCATGAAGTGCACCCTGGCGAACAGCGCCATCGCCCATATAACATACATTCACGGCATCGGTCCCCTTGTATTGCTCAGCGAAGGCGATGCCTGCACCCAATGGGATTTGCCCACCCACGATTCCGTGGCCACCAAAATTTTTGAACTGCTTGCTGAACATATGCATCGAGCCGCCTTTTCCTTTGGAACATCCGGTGATTTTTCCGTACAACTCAGCCATCACTGATCCTGGGGATAAACCACACGCCAATGCGTGGCCGTGGTCGCGATAGGCCGTGATCACAGAATCATCGCTGCCGATGACTGAATAGGTACCGGCCACCACGGCTTCTTG
>VGGT01000189.1 GCA_016868485.1 Bacteroidota bacterium | reverse complement strand
TAAATGAAAATTCTTCGGCCAAAATCAGCAGCAGAAGCAAGATAAGCATCCAGGGATAAGAAGCCGGGTAAATCATGATGAGCAAGGACATGAGGAAGCCCGATAGGGCTACCAGCGCCTCTGGCCGCTTTTGGAATGTGGCCTGATGCAAACAGGAAACGCACACAGCAAACAACAATCCGACGGCAGAGGTTGAAAACAGCTGTTCCGCATCGGTAATCGACAAACACAGAAGCGTATACGAAAGGAGATACAATGCGTTTCGGGTACCATCTGGGCGCTGCGACTGAAATGTTTGGTTGAGCATCCAGCCCGCTGCTGCCATAAAGAGCCAACTGAGCGAAAACCCAACCCCTTCAAGGGTGTTGAATTGAAGTACGCCCAGCTGATACGTCTTGTATTCGAACGGGCTTAATTGGCTCAAAAAAACAGTGAGCATGAGCGCACAGATGGATTGAAGCTCCCCTTTTCTTCCGGTCAGTATGCTGATTAAATTCTTCACAATTCAGTCGGTCAAATATAAAAAGTGCGTTTGCAGAAGAGGTGAAAAGTAAAAATCTCAGCGGTTTTCTAAGGTCAAACGCAAAACCCCGTTTTTTTTTCGTCTTTGGGCCGGTATCAATAGGGTTAAGGGGCTGATTTGGCATGCATCGGCCGGAATAAGCATCAACTCATCCAAGATTGGGTCCCTTAGGATGCTGTTGTCAACATCCCCCTGGTGTTTTATGGTCTGCATGACCATTCGGCTCCGTTGGCTGCTCTCATCGTTGTAGAGCAAGTGGATGCTGGAGCTTGCCGCAATTCGCGCCACGGAATGCATGGGTGTGGGTTGGCTCGCCACCTGTTTTTTGGGAATAATCTGTCGCCAACTCAAGTTCCCCTGCGCGTTGATGGAAATCAGAATGATCTCATCGTTGTGAAAGCGAGAAACCTCTCGATAGACTGGGAAACCCTGGCTGTATTGCACAAAAGTCTGTACAGTCTGATAGGAGGCCTCTCCCAAAAGGACACAACCTCCGTCGCTGCGGAGAATGGGCGGATGCATTCTATATGGGGTTTGCTGTTTTTCGCGAAGGGAACCACGAATCTGCGTCAAACTCTGAAGAAACGCGGGCTCGAGGACCACTACTCTTCGATTCGTGATCTCCATATCCTTCGTTAAACAACTGATCCACCCGACGGCCGCTGGTGTGGTTTCACCAGGCCGCAACAAAAATCCGGTTAAATGGATGAGGCCATTGGAGCGGTCGATGCCCATCGCCAATTCGGGTAAGTTATACCCCGTAAATGTTATGGCCTGCTCCGTGAAATCGAGGCGCCCCGACTCTATGCGCCATAATCTCCATAGGGTATCCTCGGCAGCAGAACCTTCAGCGGATGCTGAGCGGCGGCGAGACTTCGCTTCTTGTCGCACCAAAAGGATGACATTCGAAGCGGTGTCGCGTTGCAGGTCTTCGATGTTCGGTCTCTCGGCCTCTACAGGGATCCTGAACAGCGATTCCCTTAGTTTTTGTCGACCTCCGCTGTATTCTGCTGCGAAAAGTTGACTTTCCAAAGCTTCGTTATGGTGCATATGAATCACCATAAAGCCTTGATTGAGTGGATCTGGCGAAATATGGAATTCTGAGCGAGATGGGTTGCCCACCTCCAAACGATCCAGCAGCAACTCAGGTTCTCCTACCCCCTCACCCGAAATGGGAAATCGCTGAACAAACAAACCATGCCGGCGGTAGGTTGGGTTGTAAATGGAGAAAAAAGCCAAAACATCTTGTTTTCGCACCAACAATTCCACCACCTCCACACTGCGGTCTTGAAAAGGAAGGGTATGTGAGAAGATCCGGCGACCTTCATAGTTGTATTTTTCGATGAGACGATCGCGACCGTTCGACTGATAGACATAAAACCCAGCGCCATCGCCACCAAAAACGCGTTGCTGAATAGCCCCTTTTAACTCTGATTCAATAGGGATAAACTGCATCCTGGGGTCCCCTCCCGTATCCATGATGTGGGGCCTTGCACAAAGCGGTTTGGGTGGTGTCAAAATGAGCCACAACCCACACCCGATGAACAAAATGGTGTATAGAAGGTGGCGCATAGGACCTACGAAAACAAGAATGAGACGGCTCAGCTTTTGGCCGTTTCAGGCAACTCCAATAGCTTTTTGGCTACGGTAGTTTGGCCAACACGACTGAGATTCCAAGGAGTCCGACCCGCATCATCGACGGGGCGGCACATAAATAGCGCCATGAATATCATAAAAAATGAAACACCGCCCTGAGTGGCCAGGGTTGAATCGCTCCACATACTCATGAAGATCAGTGCCACAAAGAGGTAACCCAATAAACGAAAAGCAGGGCCGAAAGCACGAACACTGCCCCACCAGGCCAAAACAAACCCAAAAAGACCAAACAAACCCAATAAGATCCCAATCTCCAGAAATTGATTGTGGGGTCGATCGTAGGTAATTCCGTGCGGTTGTTGAGCAAACAACGGCTTGCCTTCGCGCGTCAAATCTCCAGTTCCTACGCCAAATCCCAGATTTTGAATGAAAAGAGGCCAATAGACTTCATAGAACGCCATCCTACGGCCCATCGATGAATAATTGGGCTCACTATTCGGATATCCACTTCGGCTTTCTTGCACCTCTGCGGCCGCTTCATTAAACGGCCTGCGTACCCCGTCAAATAAAGTATAGAAGGCCCCTCCGAGGCCCGCAATCAACAAAACGGCCAATACAAATTTCTTCAGACCTGGTCCCTTGCGGTACACATACATCAGTAAAAACAACGGGGTTAGAACAACCAACCCCAACTGACCGATTCTCCCTTGCATGAGAATCAAAGCGGCCAAATTCAACAATACAACGAGTCCCATGGCCGTTCGTGATTCGGCATTCAGCGATTTATAGTGCGCCACCAAATATTCCGCCAGGATAAATAAGCTAAAACACAAAAACAAACTGGCACGAGGTCGCTGATGAAAAGGACTGGGGATGTGCAGTGTGCCATGGTGTAGTTCTTGGCCAGTGGCTACGATATAAAGCACCCCAAGCGCAACCGGAATCTGTGCCAAAGCAAAAGCAAGAAACAGGGTTCTCATGCGCCTTCCGCTCAGCGATAATGTGGCCACCACTGGGGGCAGGGTCAGCAAGTAATGATATCGGTTGAGCATCTGAAGTCCTTCCTCCCAGTCCGCAGAATATCCCATGCCCAACAGCATCAATAAATAAAAACTTGGGAAAAAAAACAAGAAGGGCGAGGACCGCCAGATGGCGATCCTTCTCAATCGAATGCCCGAATCCGAAAAACCTATGAGCCAAGTCAGCAACAGCAAGACCTCGGCCACACTCACTACCGCTTTGGATAGCGGCAAAAAAACCATCATCAATACCAGGAGACCAAAAGAAATTTGTTCGGACCGAAAGGCCAGCGGTAAAGTGGTCGGAGAAATTGATGCGCTTGAGGAGCTATAGGACATTTTAAACAATAAATCCAACCAAACGTTGAAAATCTGTCAAAATTACACAATCTACCCCTTTGCGTATCTTTGTTGATCTATTCCTATGAAAAACATACCTCTGGATACTATAGAATCGGCCATTGAAGCCATTCGATTAGGTGAAATGATTATTGTGGTCGATGATGAGGACCGCGAAAACGAGGGGGATTTTCTGGCGGCCGCGTCTTGTGTAACGCCAGAGATGATTAATTTTATGGCCACACATGGCCGAGGACTCATCTGCGCCCCCCTTACTGAGGAACGTTGCGAACAGTTGGGACTCGATTTGATGGTGAATGCCAACACAACGCCTCATGAAACACCCTTTACCGTTTCGATCGATTTGGTTGGC
>VGGT01000188.1 GCA_016868485.1 Bacteroidota bacterium | reverse complement strand
TCAGCGAAGCCCAGCTCAGCGAAGCCCAGCTCAGCGAAGCCCAGCTCAGCGAAGCCCCGCTTGCGCCATCGGGCACCGAAAAGGACAGCACTCCCGTGGCAGCCTTCGTACACCTGCACTGCCACAGCCACTATTCCCTCTTGCCCGGTACGTCTGCGGTTGATGATTTGGCCCGATTTGCTGCCGAGCAGGGCAGCCCGGCCATTGCCCTCACCGACCATGGGAATATGTACGGCGCTTTTGCCTTTTCGGAGGCCTGTAGAAAGGCTGGGGTGAAGGCTATTTTGGGTTTAGAGGCCTATTTATGCCGCGATCATAGCGATCACCGAACTCGCGATCATGGATTCCACCAGGTTTTATTGGCCCGAAATGAGGAGGGCTACCACAACCTCATTCGCTTGTCGTCGGCCGCCTTCCTCGACGGATTCTATTATGTTCCGCGCATCGACAAAGCCCTACTTCTCAAACACAGGAACGGCTTGATTGCTTTGTCGGGCGGCACAACCGGAGAAATTGCCGCCACACTATTGAATGTGGGTGAGCAGCAGGCAGAGGATGCATTTCGTTGGTGGCATGAACATTTTGGCGACGATTTTTATGTATCGCTGCAACGACATGGCCTTCCGGAGGAGGAATACGCTGAGCCCTTTCTGCTGAAATGGGCCGCACAATATGGGGTAAGGGTGTTGGCGAGCAACAATAGCTACTACAACAGCCGAGGGGATGCAGATACCCACGACACCCTTTGGTGCATCAATGAAAAGGAACTCAAACAAACTCCGGTTGGGCGAGGACGAGGATTTCGCCCTGGTTTTTCGACGGACACCTATTACCTCAGGAGTAGAGCGGAAATGACGGATTTGTTTGCCGATTTGCCTACGGCTTGTGCGGAAACGCTCGCTCTATCGGAACGCTGCGAGCACTACACGCTTCGGCGGGATGTTTTGCTTCCCAGCTTCGATTTGCCGATCGGATTTGCAGACCAGGACGAATACCTCCGGCACCTGACCTACGAAGGAGCGCGTAAATTGTATCCTGAAATCACCGATGAATTAAGAGAACGAATCGATTTTGAATTGGAGATTATTCGTAAGACGGGATACCCGGGTTACTTTTTGATTGTGCAGGATTTCACGGCCCGGGCCCGGGAGATGGGTGTTCGGGTAGGTCCGGGACGCGGGTCTGCGGCAGGGTCCGTGGTAGCCTATTGCACCGGCATCACCCAAGTCGATCCCTTGGTATACGATCTGCTTTTTGAGCGATTTTTGAATCCCGATCGCGTGAGCTTGCCCGATATAGACATTGACTTCGACGATCGTGGACGCGCCCGGGTGATGCAATATGTAGTCGACAAATACGGGCCAGAGCAAGTTGCACAGATCATCACCTACGGCACCATGGCCGCCAAATCGGCGATTCGCGATGCTTCGCGGGTTTTGGAATTGCCACTGTCCGATGCTGACCGCCTCGCTAAGTCATTTCCCGATGAATTATCGCGCCACGATGCATTTAAAAAAGCCCCGCTTGGATCCCTGATTTTCAAACCCGAACTGCTCAAGAAGCACAAGAGCGACTTCCCCGCCGATCGGTTGGCTATGGCGGAAACACTGCAGGAGGCCTCCGGGGGCGATAGCTTGACCGCTCGTGTGCTGCACCAGGCTGCCCGTTTGGAAGGTTCCGTTCGTTCGACCGGAACGCATGCATGTGGCGTTATTATTTCCCCTAAGCCACTCACGGAGTTGGTTCCCGTGAAATCGACCGATGATTCGGGCATTCGTTTGGTGATTCAATTCGACAATGATGTGGCCGAGTCGGCAGGCCTGCTCAAAATGGACTTTTTGGGATTGAGTACACTCACCATCCTCAACGATGCACTCGATATCATCCAGCAAAGGCATGGAAAACGGATTGAAATTGAGCAGATGCCGCTCGACGATGCGGCGACCTATGTGTTGTTTCAGCGGGGCGATACGGTGGGTATTTTCCAATATGAAAGTGTGGGCATGCAGCGTTACCTCCGTGAATTGAAGCCTGACCGTTTCGATGATCTCATCGCTATGAACGCGCTTTTTCGTCCGGGCCCGCTGCAGTACATTCCGAACTACATTAAGCGGAAGCACGGTCAAGAGGCTATTACCTACGATTTGCCCGGTATGGAGCCTTATCTCAAAAGTACATACGGGATAACGGTCTATCAAGAGCAGGTCATGTTGTTGTCGCAGGAACTGGCGGGGTTCACCAAAGGACAGGCCGATGAGTTGCGCAAGGCCATGGGTAAGAAAATTCGGGAGAAACTCGATAAGCTGAAACCCATGTTCCTCGAAGGCTGTGAAGAACGTAGTCACCCCGTCGAGAAAGCCAACAAAATTTGGGCGGATTGGGAGAAGTTTGCCGAGTATGCATTCAATAAGTCACATTCCACTTGTTACGCCCTCATCGGATACCAAACGGCATGGCTCAAAACCCATTATCCTGCTGAGTATATGGCGGCGGTATTGAGTAATAACCTCAATGATATCAGCAAGGTCGCGTTCTTTATGGAGGAATGTAGGCGGATGGGCTTGGCGGTTTTGGGACCCGACGTCAATGAATCTGCCTACAGGTTTACGGTCAATGCGGCAGGGCAAATACGTTTCGGCTTGGGTGGGGTAAAGAATGTAGGTGAGGCTGCTGTCGATGCCCTCGTGGCCGAGCGCCGAAATAATGGGATGTTTCGTTCGATTTTTGACCTGTGCAAGCGAATGGATGGCCGGGCCCTGAACCGGAAATTTCTGGAATCTCTGGCCCTTGCGGGGGCGTTTGATCGTTTTGAAGGGGTGAATGGCAACCGAAGGGTCTTTTTTGAAGACGAACGAGAGGCGGAAGGACTCCTGGAACGGGCGGTAAAATTCGGTCAAAAATTCCAGCAGAGCCGTTTGCAAATGCAGGGATCCTTATTTGGCGATGAGGTAATGAACGACATTCAGGAACCGTCATTGGGCCAAGTGGCACCGTGGGCGGTCCTGGAACAATTACAGCGTGAGAAGGAAGTTGTTGGAATCTTTTTAACCGCGCATCCTCTTGATGCATTTGCCCTAGAGTTGTCTCATTTTTGTAATGTTACCCTCAAGGACCTCGAAGAACAGCCTGAACGTGAATTGGCCTTCGGTATGCTCGTTACCGAGCTGCAGTATTTTACCGATAGCCGCAATCAAAGCGACAGCATCGCTTTTACAGGGGAGGACTACCAATCGGTGCGTAAGTTTCGGATCCGAGGTGAACAGGCACTGAAATACAAGCATATGATCCAGACCGGGCAGAGTCTACTGTGTCGGGGTCGTTTCGAGGCATTTGAGGGCAGAGATGGCGGGAAGGTGAGCTTTTTTCGGTTCCACAGCATTGAATTATTGTCGGATGCACGGGGCAAGCGTTTCCGAGAATTGATGCTGAACCTGGAAGCCGCTCAAGTAACCGATGAATTAACCGATGGCCTTTATACCTTACTGAATGCCCATCCCGGTCCGGTTACGCTCCGTGTACGCCTTTCTGAGCCCGGTGAACACATTCAGGTAGAGTTGAGTGCGCGCAATGGGGGTGTTGAGCCAGGCAACACCCTGCTTGAAGGGCTGAAAGACCTGGGCGTTTCCTACGAACTAAGGTAGCTTAGGTGGCCGCATTCGGGGTCGTGCGATGCGTTTTTTTTCCGAATTTTGTAGTTTGTTGCGTTGCGTTGCCTTTACGCATTAATAAGTTAATAGAACAAATAATAATACTAAATCATAAATTATGGCTATTGAAATCACGGATGCAAACTTTGATGAAGTCGTTATCGGCAGCGACAAACCGGTCTTGGTCGATTTTTGGGCAGTTTGGTGCGGTCCTTGCCGTATGT
>VGGT01000187.1 GCA_016868485.1 Bacteroidota bacterium | reverse complement strand
AGCCCTTCATTGCCCTTCGGCGCAACACCATCGATTTACCCGAAATCTATGTGAAGGCGGGGGAAAACCCAGCGCACCGCATCATCGAAGAGGCCATCAAACGGAAAAAGGAGCATGACCCGGCTTTTATGGGGACGCATCGCTGTACGCTCTACCACCGGTTTATGTTGACCATCGACACCACAGGGCGTGGATTTACTGATACCATTGGCAGGGTTTCTCGCGGCGACAGTATTTTCCTCGATTCGAGTCAATATGAACTGGCCGAGTTCATACGCGCACGCGATTTGATGCTCAGTGAATCGCTCGTGTTGCGGCATTACCCAGGTGCTACACAACCCAGCGATCGCATGTTGGCCACCCGAACTGCGGGCATTCAGTCCCCGCTATTTGCCGTTTTCTCTGCCCAAATGCAGAACTTTTCGGTCTACAACGACCCCATCCGCCTCAACGATATACAATACTATGGTCCGCTGTCGCCGGGTAGTGTTCGTCACTATCGCTTCTACCTGGAGGAGAGCCGCCTCATGGAGGGCGGCCAGGAAGAAAGCCGCCGCGATGAGAACGGCCGCGATGAGAGCGACCGCGATACGGGCCAACGCGATGAAAGCCGCCTCGTGGAGGGCGGCCGCGATGAGAACGGCTTGGTTGCGGACCGCCGCGATAAAAGCCGCCGCGATGAGAACGGCTTGGTTGCGGACCGCCGCGATGAAAGCCGCCGCGATGAAGGCAGCCGCAAAGGTGCCGACACCCTTCATGTGATCCGGTTTCGGCCCTATCCTGGAAGCATACACGATGGACTCACCGGAACCATCTTCATCCACAGTCGTTCGTATGCCGTTCAACAAGTGACCGCTGAGCCGGCCGACCCCCAACAAGCATCGGGCTTGCGGTTTAATCAACTATTTCGCCAGCTCCCCAACGGCCGGTGGTATCCCCATCAAACCCATACCGATTTGTGGCTGAATCAGGTGCAAGTGAACACCAGCAAGGTGGTAGGGCAAGTTTTTACGCAATACACGGATGTGGAATTCAAAACGGACAAGGAACAACCGGCCTCATTCGAGCCTGCTGATGCGCGACGGCAACGGGATGTCCCAAAAATCGGCCTAACGGTGCTCGAGGACGCAGCCGGACAACCCATCGGCTATTTCGAGCCTTTCCGCCCCGATTCCCTAAACGAACGAGACAGGGAAACCTACCGCTTCATCGACTCATTGGGAACAGAAACCCGATTGGAACAAAAATTACAATGGGGTGAATCGCTGTTAACAGGCAAAATAGCCTTGTTTAAAGGACGATTAGACCTCAATTTACCCGAAGTGCTTTCGGCAAACGGATGGGAAGGGCTGCGCTTGGGCGTAGGATTATCCACTGGGGATTCCCTGGCCCAACGCATACGGCTTGGGGGATACGCCGCCTATGGATTCGGCGATCGAACGCCAAAATTTGGGGGATTTGTGGATGTTTACCCCGACAAGCAACGCAGTCTTCGGCTGCGCATCAGTGCCCGCGATGACATACGCGTGAACGGTGGATACCGCTTCTTTCATGCAGAAACGGCCTTGTTCAGCACACAACCTGATCGCCTTCTGGCTTTATTCAATCGCTTCTTCGATCGTGAACGGGTGGCGGCGCTTCAATTTCGTTGGATGAACCTCGGGCCGTGGAGTGGCGAAGCCGGGTTTTTGGTTGGCCACCGACAAGCATCCATTGGTCGCAGCGGATCAACCAGTAACTACCGCTTCAACAACCAAGCGCTCGTAGATTCCAGCTTATGGCCTACATTTTGGCCTACATTATGGCCTACAGCCCCCTCATTCCCCGTATCGGAATGGTCGTTCCACATCCGATATGCCCCTGGCGAAACAATCGTTCGCCTACCCGGTCGCAGCTATACCATTCAAACATCCAGGCGACTGCCTGTGCTCTCATTGAGCTACGAAAGAGGTCTACCCATTCACCAAGAGTCGATTCAGTTCCATCGACTCATGCTGCGTGCTGAACGCCACTTTGGGATGCGTCGCCTGGGTACGCTCGACGCCGTACTGAACTTGGGTGCCGCTTGGGGCCCAAATCCGCTGCCTGTCCAACAACTGCTTTATGTACGAGGCACCGGACCAAACAGCGGCCTGTTCGTTCCTCTTGTATTTCAGACCTTTGATATGGCCTCTTTCGCCGGCAACCGCCTCGCCAGCATTCACCTTCAACACCAGGTCGGCGTGCTGCGCTTGAAGAGCCTCAAACAAAGTCCTCTGTTCACGCTGCACTACAATGCCGGCTGGTCGCATTTGGCGGAGCCAGGCCGCCACATTTTTATCATGAATGAAGCCCCTCATCTGCCCTTGCTTGATCTGCCCAAGGGATATTTTGAGGGGGGAATCAGCCTGTCGCGTTTGCGCATCTTGGGCAACAATTTGGGCGTAGGGCTATTTTATGGGATACCGGGCGCAGCTTACGGTCGCCCGGGTACCGTTTGGCTGGCCGATGGATCCACTGCTCCTTTGAGTCAACGCCGCTGGGCCATTAAACTGATTTTTTTTATTTAATTTTATGCGTTACTTGCGACAAGGAGGTTTGCTCCAATTCATCAATATAATTCCTTTCATGATGCATCACCGCCTAATACTCATTGTTATTAGAGTTCTTTCAATCATGTGCGTCATCGCATCACAGGCATTGAATGCCCAACCCATTAATTGGGCAAACGGCGGTGGACATCCGGGTCGATTTGGTTGGATTAATAGGCAGGGGCCCACCAGCGATAGTTTACTGTGGACTCGAGCGCGTCCAGGCCTCTTTGGTATGCCTGCCTACACCGAAGGCAATCGGGTGGTTAGCATGCGGTTTTTGTCGTTGACCAACGCCCCAGTCGAATGCTATGAACTGCGAACCGGACTTCTCCTTTGGAGCGTTGACGTCACCGGCGGAACTGGCCGTTCGCTTCCTGTAGGCCTGCGCAACGGGCGAGTGTTTGTAGTGCGCTACACGGAGAGCCAAAACGACAGTTTATTTGCGCTCGATGTGCAAAACGGAAACCGCCTTTGGGCCGCGTCCGTTCGGGTTAACCCCTACATCGGCTCAAGCGCTACCTTCGACTCCGCCGGCCAAATGTATATCGAAGGAAACGGGGTAATCTATCGCATTAACCCAATCAATGGAGCCTCCAATTGGCAAATCAACACCATACCTTTTGCCTCTGGTGGGGGAGAAATGAGTATTCATCCGCCCAATCATACCGGTTACACACACGAACAGATTGGCGGGGTTTCCTATCTCTGGGCCACAGATTTGTCTACAGGCATAAAAAAATACAACCACATCATCAACGACACCTATCCGGGTGGGCCGCTTCCACAAGCCCCGCTCATGGTGGGCCCTTCAGGCATCATTTATGTGCACAAGCAGGGCGACAACATTTCGGCTTTTTCCGACGACGGCACTCGTTTGCAGTTGTTGTGGGAAACCCCCATCACCGGAAGCGCGCCGTTTAGTCACCCCTGTCTTGGGCCTTCGGGCGATGTTTATGTACCATCAGGTGGGCGTGTTTTGCGGCTGAGTCCTACTACGGGCACCCCAATCGACTCCTCTCCCATCATTGCCAGTAACCCTGATCTGTTTCAGATGCGGGCATCCACCGATGCAGAGGGCACCGTGTACGTCACCAACGGAGAAAATGCCGTCTATTCCTTTACCCCTAATCTCCAATTTAGGTGGATGCATTATGTGCCCAATGTGAACACCTGCGCCCCTGTCATTGGCACAGACGGCATTGTGGTGGTTTCAGGAGGGGGCGTTATCAAAGCATTTGCGCCGCCCCAGCTTTCCTCCTCCGTTTTTGCGTATGAAAGTTCAAATTGGCGTGTTTTTCCCAAC
>VGGT01000186.1 GCA_016868485.1 Bacteroidota bacterium | reverse complement strand
TCAGCAGATCCGATACCTTTTTTCGCCCCCCAGATCCGGCCATGCGGATGCGGTCGCCCGCCTGCCAATACCGGACGTTGCATGGCAGGTGCATGCTGGCTTCAATCCATTGTTCACCCCCCTCCATGATGCTGCTTGAGCGTTCCAACGCATTCGTCCAAACCCGATACAGCAGTTGCTCGTTGGAGGAAAGTGCATAAACTCCTGGATTGTTGAGTTCAATCGGAAACCTGGGTTGCACCGTATCCTGAACATTCGAATCACGGGCCGACAGGTCCAATCGCTCCCAAATGAGCGCATGACTGGTTCGGCTGATCAGCCAGTCACCCGCCGTGAGTTGACGGTTTGGGGCGCCTTCCAGCAAATCACCCAATCGAAGAAGGGAATTTCGGTTGGGAATAAATTTCCGGGCCAATTCCAAATAAATATCTGTCGGGATTGAATCGATGATGTTCCACCGCATCAACCCATGTGCATTTTCTACAATAATCCGATGAGATTCCGCCAGCGCCGATTGTTCGCGTTTCTTGCTGTAGGATCGCCAAACCGATGAACGCTCCAGCAGATGTTGTTGCCAACTCGGAAAGCGCGCGTTCAATAGAGGGCTCAATACATGACGAACATAGTTTCGGTCGTAGCGGAGGGATCGATTGCTGCTGTCGACCATATATTCAATTTCGTTGTCCGTCACCCACTCTTCGATTTCTTCACTGCTGGTGGTGAGCAGCGGACGGTATACCCGACCCACTGTGAAATCCATGCCGGCGCGTGCCCGCAATCCCCGGCCCTTCAAAAGCGCCATCAGGACGGTCTCTGCCTGATCGCCCGCATGGTGCGCGGTTAAAATACCGCAAAAAGAATGCTCGAGGCAGAGCTTATGCAGCCAGTTGTAGCGCAACTTGCGGCAGATGGCTTGTCGATTGCCTTTCATCGGTGCGGCATCTACGCATTCCACATACACAGGTACCCCCAAATGAAGGGCTAGGTCTCGAACAAACCGCTCATCGCGTTCGGATTCCGCCCCACGCAGGCCATAGTTCATGTGCGCCAATGCATATGGGATTTTTGCTTGTAGCAATAGGTGTGCGAGCATTGTTGAATCGCGACCACCGCTGGCGGCCAAAAGCCAAGCCGAATCATCCGACCCGTTCATGGCCGCCTTCAGTTGCTCAACTACACGGTCAACCAAAGGGAGGCGCAACATGGGGCTGAAAAAATTCAAGTTGAAGTCGGCCATAGTCGATGCGTGCACGGTAATGGTGCAAAACATCCCCACCAAGAATTCCCGAAACAGGTTTTAATGAAAGGCTTTTGTAGGCCGAGTGAATTCCAGAAAAGTCCATGCCGGCAATGTCCCACAAGGGAAGAGAAAGTCCACCGAGTTTTATTCCCTTCATCCGCACGAGGGGCGCGTTTTGACGACCCCCATTTGCCCCAGCTGTTTGTATCTGAAGTGCTGAATCATGGGGATGACCATCATCGGGTCGTATTTTTCTCAGGTCAACAACCGTGTTTGAGGCGCCGGAATCGACCAAAAACCGAAGGATTTGTCGTCCACGACGGGCATCAACCACCAAATGCAACCCCTGCGGTTCCATGCGATAGGGAATGAGTGGCACGATGGCCAAAGGACATTCGTGGGCAACTGCTTCCATCGGAACGAACCCCTCTGGTTTGTTCGGGAACCTTGGCATCGGGTTTCAGATTGAACTGGGGTAGTTTCCCCAATCAATTCATGCCATCGAGAACCTCCATCACTTCACGAACGGCAGCCGCTGAAGCGTGTACACCCTTCAATTCCTCGGCATTTAAATCCAGTGTGATGATTTTCTCAATGCCGTTGCGGCCCAGTTTAACAGGAACGCCCATGTAGACATCCTTCAAACCATATTCACCATCCAGCCAAGCACATACGGGGAAGATCCGCTTTTGATCACGAACAATGGCCTCAACCATTTGTGCAGCAGCTGCACCCGGGGCATACCAAGCTGATGTACCCAAAAGTTGTACGATTTCGCCTCCCCCTTTTTTCGTGCGCTCGATGATGGCATCGAGTTGGTCAGCGTCGATCAGTTCGGTCACTGGAATTCCACCCACGGTCGTATAGCGTGGAAGCGGCACCATGGTATCGCCATGTCCACCCATCAGAACAGCCTGAATGTCCTTGGGTGAGCAATCGAGCGCCTCGGCTAGAAATGCACGGTAGCGCGCTGTATCCAACACGCCGGCCATTCCAAAAACCCGGTGGGCAGGCAAACCAGCTGCCTTGTAGGCACAGTAGGTCATTACGTCGAGCGGATTAGACACCACGATGATGATGGCATCGGGCGAATATTCCAAAATTTGGGTAGTCACCGAACGCACGATTCCCGCGTTGGTAGAAATCAGATCGTCGCGACTCATGCCCGGTTTGCGGGGCAAACCACTGGTAATGACCACCACGGAACTTCCGGCTGTTTTCGAATAATCGTTGGTTGAACCTTTTATGCGGCTATCAAAGAGCTCTATGGGGGATGTCTGCCATAAGTCTAAGGCCTTTCCCTCCGCGAAATTTTCACGAATATCCAACAGAACTACTTCATTAGCGAGCTCGCGTCGGGCAATGACATCGGCACAAGTGGCACCAACATTACCGGCGCCTACAACGGTTATTTTCATACGATCAGTTTTTTTTTGGGTGGCGCAAAGTTACCAAAAAAGGCTGAATTTGTTTATTTTTGCTCAAAAATCAGATCTCTCACCCACCATAAACAGTATCTATCCCCCACTATGAAACCCTCAAAATTACTGAACAGGATTGGCTTTCTTTTTTCTTTAGCATACTTGGCATCTCAGCCCGCAGTGGCCCAAGATTGGACGTACCCATGCGGCACGGGAGATGCACCCCGGGCCAACCTCGATTACATATCTCAGCTGCGTGCCAATGGCGTTTTCGATCATTTGAATGCCGAACAAGTGGGTAACACCATTTTTCTGCCGGTCAAATTTCATGTTATTGGCAGCAATACAGGCACAGGTTATTTTACTCACGAAGGTATTTTCAGGAACCTTTGCGAATTGAATCAGAAATACAACAGCTTGGGCATTCAGTTTTTTATGCGGGGTGATATCAATTACATTCCCAACTCCTCTATGACGAACCTGCCCTCATTCGCCGCTGCCGGTGTTTTGAATGCGCAATACAATGTAGCTCGGGTTATTAACATTTATTATACCGGGTTAAGTACCCTGCAATTGTGTGGATTTGCTAATTTTCCCGGAACAGGCGAGCCACAAAGCCCATCAAATCGTCAAGGAGCAATCTATCTTTCGCCAAGTTGCTCTGGAGCGGGCAATTCAACTTGGGCGCACGAAATGGGGCACTTTTTGAATTTACCCCATCCTTTTCAAAACACTTCTGAGGCGCCCCAACAACATGAACGGGTAACCCGCATCACGGAAACACCGCCCAGACTTTCTGCCAATTGTGCTGATGCGGGTGATCGTTTCTGTGACACAGAGGCTGATTTTCGGGGCGATCGCTGGAATTGCCCGGGTTTCAACAGCACAGTGCGCGACATCAACCAAGATCTATTCCTGCCCAATGGCACCCTCTACATGAGCTACTCCGACGACAATTGTCAGACAACCTTCTCACCCGAGCAAATCGCTGCCATGCGGGCCACCCTCACGTTTACTCCTGGGCCCGGTGGAACCACAGTACCCGGTCCTCGAATGTATCTTTTGTCTCCGGCCATGCCTGCCTATGATACCATTACCGGAACAGCAAACGTCATAGAACCTGCCAATAATTCAACCGGACATCCAGCTAATTGGGTGGTATTTCGTTGGAACAGAGTACCGGGCGCGACCATGTATGCACTCAGAATTCGGCGCAATTTCACGCTGATGGAAGAAATTCTGCTGAGCACAACGGA
>VGGT01000185.1 GCA_016868485.1 Bacteroidota bacterium | reverse complement strand
TTTTGTTTTAACAGAAGATGTAAAAATGCTGGGCGAAGCGGTGGTGGTGGGATATGGTACCACACAATCACGCGATCTCACCGGTGCCGTCAGCGCAATTCCTTCTAAAAACTTCCAGCAGGGCAATTTTGCCACACCTGAACAAATGGTGGTGGGCAAGACACCTGGCGTACGCATCACGCAAAACAGTGGTTTGCCTGGTGGCGGGAGCGTTATCCGAATCCGGGGTGGATCCTCGCTCAATGCGAGCAATGATCCGCTGATCGTGATCGACGGTGTTCCGGTCGACAACGGTGGTATTGCGGGCGCGGCCAATCCCCTGGCCCTCATCAACCCAGAAGATATTGAGAGTTTTACAGTTCTTAAGGATGCATCAGCAGCTGCGATTTATGGATCAAGGGCCGCCAACGGGGTTATCCTGATTACTACGAAAAGGGCCGCTTCGGGCAAATTTTCGATCGAATTGAGCACCAATTCGTCGGCCAAGCAGATCATTCGGACCATCGACGTGCTCGACACGGCACAGTTGAAGGATGTCATCCGCCGTTTGGGCAGCAACCGCCAAAAAACACTCATTAATGAACCTTCGGCCAACAGTGCTACCGACTGGCAGCAGGAGATCTACCAAATGGCGCTGATCAACGATGTGAACCTGACGCTCTCGGGCGGAAGTAAGGCGCTTCCTTATCGTATTGGACTTGAGCGCTACGACGAACAAGGCAATCTGAGAACGGGTAAGTTGGAACGATCGGGCGTGAATATCAACCTAACCCCCAAATTGCTCAACAATCACTTGAAAGTGGACCTCAACGCGAAATATTATCACATTAAAAATAGGTTTGCAGATGGGGGTGCCATCGGTTCGGCTGTGGTTTTTGATCCCACGCGTCCGGTGCGACGCGATACCAGTGCGTACAATGGTTATTTCGAATGGGCCAATGCTGCCCGTCCGCTCGACCTTTCGCCACGCAATCCGATTGGCCTCCTCAACCAAAAGGACGACCGCAGCGGTGTGAACCGCGCTCTTGGCAATGTTTTGTTCGACTACGAAATGCCTGGTCTTAAAGATCTGCACCTCTTTTTGAATTTGGGGGGTGATTTCTCGAGCAGTTCGGGTACGGTTTTCATCGACTCAACCGCTGCTTCGGCTTGGGTACGAAAGGGTGTCAACAACCAATACAGCATGCAGAAATCGAATCAGCTGTTGGAAACTTATTTCAACTATAAAAAGAAATTGGCGGGCAACAGCAGCACAGATTTCACGGGGGGATATAGCTTCCAGAGGTGGAATACCTTTAGCCCGGCCTTCCCGGATCTGAACGTGAAGGGCGACACCATTCAACAGGCTGCGCCCAATGATTTTGAGACCGAAAATGCCCTGATGTCGTTTTACGGTAGAATGAATGTGAACATTGGTGAGAAGTTTTTGGTGACCGCTACCCTTCGCTCCGACGGCTCATCACGCTTTAGTCCTGAAACCCGCTGGGGTTTGTTCCCTTCTGTGGCTGCCGCCTGGAGGATCAGTGAAATGGCCCCATTTGTGGGTTCCAACACGATTTCGAACCTAAAACTTCGTTTGGGTTGGGGACGCACGGGTCAACAAGATGGCATCGGCGATTATGGTTATGTTGCGGCATATACCGAAAGTACCCCTTCCGCTCAGTATCAGTTTGGCGAGTCGTTCTTCTCTATGCTTCGGCCTCAGGGCTACGACGCCAATTTGAAATGGGAGGAAACGGCCAGTACCAATGTGGGGATCGACTTTGGCTTTTGGAACAACAGGGTAAATGGTGCAATCGACTACTACAAGAAGAAAACATACGACCTCCTGGCCGTCATCCCAACCATTGCCGGAACCAATTTCTCGGATTTGTTGCTCACCAATGTTGGTGACCTAGAGAATGAGGGCGTTGAAATGAACTTGAACCTTGTGGCCATCGACCAGAAAAACACGAATTTGGAGTTTGGAATCAACGCTACTTGGAACAGCACGGAAATCACTAAGCTCACTCGGGTGCCTGACTCTTCGAGCCAAGGGATTCTGGTGGGTGGAATTGCCGGGGGCGTGGGCAACACCATCCAAATACATAGTGTTGGTTTTGCCCCCTACACGTTCTACATGTACCGCCAAATCTACGGTGAGGATGGCAAGCCCCTAGAAGGGAAGTATTGGGCGCCAAATGGCACAGACACAATCAGTAGCCCCACCGCCAAGCACCTTCAAAAAGGTAAAAACCCCATTCCAGCGACCTACCTCGGATTCTTCTCGAATCTGCGCATGAAAAAGTGGACCGCGGGGTTCTCAATGCGTGCTGAATTGGGTCGGTATGTCTACAACAATGTGAATTCTAACGGGGCAAACCTGGCCGCAACAGGAGGTAGCCTCGGTTTCATCAATAATGTACCGGTCGACTACTTGAACACGAACTTCCGCCTCGCGCAGTTGAAGTCCGACTATTACCTCGAAAAAGCTGATTTCCTAAGGCTCGACAATATTTTCGTGGGCTATGATTTTGGTCGCCCTTTTGGCAATAACCTAGCCCTTCGCGCAACGGCCTCCGTGCAGAATGTGTTTGTACTCAGCAAATATTCTGGCATCGACCCTGAGATTTTCGGGGGAATCGACAACAACATCTACCCAAGAGCCCGTGTGTATAGCTTAGGGCTGAATGTTAAATTCTAATCGCAATTAACACCTAATAAAATCGCAAGTAACATCAATTAATTCAAACATCGCCATGAAAAATATCCGCTTTCCTTATCGTTGGGTGCTGCTGCTCGCATTGTCGCTGGGCGCGACCACCTCTTGTTTTGATGCCCTCAATCTTCAACCCAAATACGGTCTCAATGCCCTCAAGGTCTATGCTGATCCGGCCAATTACATCAATGTATTGGCTAAAATCTATGGTGGACTATCCTTATCGGGTAATGCGGGACCGGCCGGACAAGGTGATGTGTCGGGCGACGAGGGTTTTTCGCAGTACTTACGGGTTCTCTGGAATCTTCAGGAATTACCCACCGAGGAAGCCGTTTGTGCCTGGGCTAATGACGCTTCTATTCGCGACCTCAACGAGGCCGATTGGAACTCGCAAAGCTCGTTTGTGAATATGATGTATGCCCGGATTTTCTACCAGGCTCCGTTGTGTAATGAGTTCATCTATTATTGCTCTGATGAGTGGATGAACGAAAAGAATTTTAGCGAGGCCGACAAGCAACGGATTCGCGGCTACAAATCTGAGGCCCGTTTTATACGTGCTTTATCGTATTACCATGCCATCGACCTGTTTGGAAACGTACCCTTGGTGACAGAAGAAGACCGGCCAGGCTCTGGCATACCCGACCAGGCTTCGCGTGCGGATTTGTTTAATTATGTAGAAAGAGAAATGAAGGAGTTGGAAAACCTACTCCCCCAAGCCCGAGCCAATGAATATGGACGTGCCGACCGTGCTGCCGCTTGGATGGTTTTGGCCAAACTTTATTTGAATGCCGAAGAGTACATTGGATCAGCCCGCTATGCGGATTGCATCACCTATTGTGAGAAAATTATGGATGCGGGTTATCAATTGGAGCCAAATTATCAGTGGCTCTTCTTGGCCGACAATCATCTGTGTCGCGACGAGGTCATTTTCTCGGTGAATTTCGACGGCCTTCGCTCACAAAACTATGGTGGTACTACCTTTTTGGTGAAGAGTTCCACTCCGGCGGCGCCCGATAGCGCCTACCGTGCCAAAAGGGGTACAGACGGTGGATGGGGTGGTAACCGGGCCACTCCTGTTTTGTTTGATTTGTTTAGACCTGGCGATTCGCGCAATTTATTGGACTCGGTGGGCATGACACGAAATATGTTGGTTTGGTCTGAGTTTGGACAGGGTTACCTGGTATCTAAGTTCAACAATAAAACGCGGAACGGCGACTTTGGATCGGATCCTCA
>VGGT01000184.1 GCA_016868485.1 Bacteroidota bacterium | reverse complement strand
GATCAAGTTGTATTCAGCGCTGAGGCCTTGGATCTGCAGACCTGCACCGAAGCCGGGGGTCACCACCAGTCCACTTTGTTCTGATAACAAATCGCCCAGCCGAAGGTTGCCCGATTGACGGATTCGATCAGCAGTAATCACCAATGCGGGGAGGGGCAATTCCAGGGTAGTTTTTTCTGTACGGGTACCACTCACCACCACCTCGGCTTTCCAAGGGGCAACAATGAGCAGGGGGGAATCTAGAGCGGAAACCACCTTTTGTGCCCCCAGCTTGAGGGGAAAAATCAGTGTTGCAAGCACAACAAGGCATAAAAAGCGGCCCTTCATTTCGTCCGCAAAATTAGAAATTTACGGCCGCATTTTCCACTAATGGTTTACACAACTAATTCATTAAAAATTCCGATGAAGCAGCAGTATTTGGTGGGGCATAATGGCATCCGCATTGCTCTTTGCCGTATTTTTGAACCATGGCCGAAACACTCGATCTGAAAACCCTTGAGGGCATCGACAAACTGGAGTTTCTTGCAAGGCAAGTGGTGGAAGGCTTCATCACCGGTCTCCACAAAAGCCCTTATCACGGTTTTTCTGTTGAATTTGCTGAGCACCGACTCTACAATACGGGGGAATCGACCCGCAACATCGATTGGAAGTTGTTTGCCCGCAGCGAGCGTTTATACGTGAAGCGATACGAGGAAGAAACCAACTTACGTTGCCAATTGGTATTAGACACCTCGGCCTCCATGTATTTTCCGGAGAACAGCCGCAGCAAAATGAGGTTCTCCGTGTATGCCTGCGCTGCCCTCATGAATCTTCTGAAACGCCAACGCGATGCGGTCGGACTCACTCTATTCGACGAACATGTGAATTTATCGCTCCGCGCGCGCGGTCACGCTGCCCACCACAAACTGTTGTTGGCACAACTGGAATCGGTTCTGCAACAACCCGAGCCCAAACAAAGTACGCGGGCTGTTCAGGCACTCCACCAAGTGGCAGACACCGCGCCGCCACGGTCGCTGATCATACTCTTTTCCGATATGTTCGAACCCGGAACATCTTCGGAGGAATTATACGCGGCCTTGGGTCACCTCCGCTACAACAAACACGAAGTGCTCCTCTTTCATGTGGTGGACCAACCAAAGGAGCTGCAGCTCGACTATGAAAACCGCCCGCACCTGTTCATCGATATGGAGTCGGGCGAGGAAGTACGCCTCAATCCGGCGGGTATTCAGGATGCCTATAGAAAAAGAGCAGCAGATTTTAGGCAAGAGTTAATGCTGCGCTGCCGCCAATACCGCATCGACTTCATAGAAGCCGACGCCAACCTTGGCTTCGCCCAAGTACTGATGCCCTATTTGCTCAAGAGAGCACGTCTGGTGTAAGGTCGCCAACGCGGTTTTTTCGGCTTTTCAGCCATCCGTTGACCAGTAAACTCATTAAAATCAACAAAGTCCCGACGTAGAAGGCGTCGCTCATGTGTTCTGATTCTCCGAAAATGAGTCGGGCAAAGGCGATCCCATAGAGGGGTTCCAGATTCACGGTGAGCACCAGGGTAAAGGCTGAGATTTGTTTCATGAGCCGAATGCTGGCTAAGAATGGATAGGCCGTACAAACCAAAGCCAAAACCAACAACCAACCGACATCCTCAAGGGTAGGGACATGGAAACCCGAACCGCTTACGCCCAAAAAGAGCCATACCGGCACAACGCCCAGCCAACCACCCAGCATTTCGTGAATGGCCACCGCTTTGGGGGGATAGACCCGTGCAAATCGACCATTCAGTACGGCAAATAAGGCCGATAGAGCAGCAGAAAAGACCGCCATCAGCATACCCCCAGCAAAGCCTTTTTCGGCTCTGAATATGATGTAGAGGGCAACAATGGCCACCAGACTCAGTCCCAGTTCTGAACGGCTAACCCGTCTTTTTTCGATGAAGGGTTCGAACAAGGCCGCGAAGAAGGCACCGGATGAGAAGCCGGCCAGGGTTACGGAAATATTCGAAATTTTAATGGCGTGGTAAAAGGTGAGCCAATGCAAGGCTATGATGAGTCCGGTGCCCCAAAGCGCCAAACGTGCCCGAAAGGGTAGGCTAGGGAGTCCACCGCGCCATTGGGTATAGGCCCACATCGCAATCAAGGCCACAGGCATCCGGTAGAGGGTGAGGTCGAGCGCAGAAACACTGATCAACTTACCCAAAATGGCGGTAAACCCCCAGATGAAGACCACCATATGCAGTTCGGCCAATGAACGCTGGTACTTACTTAGGCGCAACACGATACAGATAGAGAGCGATTGCCATAAAGATCAAGTTCGGTGTCCATGCGGCGAGCATGGGCGGCATATTGCCCTTTATGGCGAAAGTGAGGGCAAATCGAATGAGCATGATGTAGGCGAAGCACAGGCCGACACCCACACCGAGTTGCAGACCTATTCCACCCCTTACCTTCCGAGAAGAAAGGCTTACCCCCATGATGGTGAGGATAAAGGCTGAAAATGGAATGGAAAGGCGGTTGTGTTTTTCGACCAGAAAAGGTTCGATGCCACTGCTTCCTTTCAATCGTTCCCTTGCAATATAGGCTTCAAGCTGATGGTTGTCGAGAAGGGCAGCGTCCTCCACCAGTGGCCTGCCAAAATCTTCGGTGGTGAATCGAAGTGCGGTGTCTATCCGTGGAAAAAAGTGAACGTACTCTCTTTTCGTACCTTCTATACGACGGAGGTGACAATCCTCTAGGGTCCATTTTCCTTCCTGACCGTTCCAACGCATACGCTCACACATCAACTTCGAACGCAGTTGACCGCCTTTGAAATGTTCTAAAGTAAACCGGAATCCGGTGGAGTCGGGCGTAGAGTAACTTTCCACATAAGCCAGTTGTCCGGGCTGAGGCTGAAAATGGAAATGATGTCGGTTGAAGTAATATCGATCGCGGAAGTATCGGTTGTCGAATTCAATTCGCTTTTTATTCGAAGGGGGGAGTACGTAGCCCGCCAAATACCAATTACTCCCGGCGATAAGCATCGCGCCAATCAGGTAGGGGTACATTAAACGTCCAAATGGAATGCCGCTGCCGAGCATGGCCACAACCTCGCTGCGTGCGGCTAAACGGGCTGTGAAAAAAATGACGGCTACGAAAACAAAAAGGGGGCTAAACAAATTAGCGAGATAGGGAATCAAATTGAAATAATAATCGAAAAGGATTTCATTCATGGGCACCCGCTTACCTACGAGGGCGTCGAGCCGTTCCGTTAAATCGAAAACCACAGCGATGCCCACAAACAAGCCCAGGGTGAATAAATAGGTGGTAATGAAGTACCTCAGTATGTATCGGTCGAGCAGGCGCATGCGGGATCAAAAATCCTCAAAAATGAGCCAATATTTACCCTATTTTTGGGAAAAGGGGAGCGGGCATCTTTTCTGGCGTTTCCATCCCTTTTTTTCAATCCATCACATGGAGCAGTTTTTTGTTTTTTGGCTACGTTCGGTTGTTTCAACGGCAATTGTCCTTTTGTTGATGAGCCTCAGCTTAGGGGCTCAAGTCACTTTTCACATCACCCAATGGCCTAATTACACGCCGGCAGTTGATACATTATATATAGCCGGAACCTTTAATGGGTGGAATCCGGGAAGCGCAAACCACCGTTTATTGAGGCAGCCCGACAGCAGTTGGATGATTACCCTTCCGCAGTCTGCCAGCAGCATTCAATATAAATTCACTCGGGGCAATTGGGCCAAGGTAGAAGGAAATGCTTCAGGGGCCCAGCGTCCGAACCGAAACCACACGTTTGCAGGCGCCGACACGGTTCAAATCACGATTGAAAGTTGGGAGGATCTTCATAACGGAGGGGGCGGCGGCAGCAGTTCCACGGCAAATGCACAAGTGATTTTATTGACCGATAGCTTTTTCATCCCTCAGATGCAACGATACAGACGGATCTGGATGTATCT
>VGGT01000183.1 GCA_016868485.1 Bacteroidota bacterium | reverse complement strand
GTTTCTCAGCGGAAGAATGCCCTTCCTCAACAATCAGCCCCAATTTCCGGGCAAGCCCAACTACACCAAGCGCTTTGTTGACATCAGCCCGGCGCTCAGCCTGCAAACAAGGTGGCGGGGAATCATCATAGGATCGACACACCGACTCATGCGCACCTATAATTTTCAGTGGGTCTACAGGCCGGGCAGGCAAGCACCTCCTCGGCGCGACAACGACTACAACATCTGGTCGTATGTGCTCGACGCCTTTGTTGTGTATCGATTCTAGAGCCGTTTTTTCGGGCGTTTCCACCGATCTGATTTCGGGGATGTTCCACCCCGAATTGTTTTCGGGCCTCTCCCACCAATCTGTTTCCGCGCCCCTTCCCCCGAACTCTTCGGGCCGCCTACAATTTACCCGTGATGTCTGCTGAGGTGGGCGAAACGCTGCTTGGGAAGTCGCCAATGAGCTGGCCCTCTTCATCCACCAGAAACTTGTGGAAGTTCCACCGCACCGTGGCATCGGCTTGGCCGTTGAGTGCTTTCTGGGTGAGCCATTGGTAGATGGGATGCGGTGTGTTTCCCTTGATTTGCACTTTATCGGCCATAAGGAAGTCAACTCCGTAGTTTTTCTCGCAGAATTGGGCGATGCTCTCGGCATCGCCGGGCTCTTGTGCACCGAAATCGTTGCACGGGAAACCGATCACGACCACTTTTTTGCCGAATTTCTCGTGGAGCTCCTGGAGTTGCTTGTATTGTGGGGTGTAGCCACAACGCGATGCGGTGTTCACCAAGAGCACTTTTTTGCCCTTGAATTGGGATAATTTGACGGATTCACCGTCGATGACGGATTCACCGTCGATGGATGTGAAGCTGTAGTCGTGGAACATCTTTTTCGGGCTTTGGGCGTTGGTGCAGGCGGCCGACAGCGTCATCACACACAACATCAGTTGGGGGAGAAGCTGGCGCATTAGGAGAGGCTGACGCATAGGGATAACCATTGATTTCGCTTTAAAAACGCAGACGCGGGTGAAAAGTTTGCCTGAACTGCATTAGTTTTGGGCCAAAACACGCTTTGTTCGGCATTCATCCATCCGTAGAATTGTGGCTGGCCGGTTTAACCGCCTTCGCCATCACGTATTTCAGCATCCCGGGGATCATTCAGTTGGCCCGTTTGAAGCGGCTCTACGATGAGCCCAACCACCGGAAGGAGCATTCATCCCGCATTCCAACCCTCGGCGGATTGGCGCTCTTCGTTGGCTTTTTCTTCTCTTTTGTGTTTTGGGGCTACGACCTGCACATGCGGAGTTTCCATTCTATTCTATCGGCCTTGATCATCTTGTTTGTGGTGGGCATCCGCGATGATCTTTATCCGTTGAAGTCGTGGGTGAAATTGGGGGCCCAAATCGTGGCGGCTTTGATTGTGGTGGTGCAGGGCGACGTGCGCATCACCAACCTATACGGCTTACTCGATCTGCATGATTTGCCTTATTTGGTGACGGTTGCCATCAGCACCCTGGCCATTCTGGCCATCATGAATGGCTTTAATTTGATCGACGGCATCAACGGACTGTCGGCAGGGGTGGCTGTGATTGTTTTGTCGACCTACGGCTATTGGTTCTACCGAATGGACAACTTGGTTTTTGTGCTCTTGTGCGTTACCCTAATCGGCTCATTACTGGCCTATTTGCGCTTCAATTTCGTGCGGAAGGCCAATATTTTTATGGGCGATTCGGGCTCTCTGGTGATTGGATACCTGATTTCGGTCATCAGCATACGCTTCATCCAACAAAGCCGCGAGTTTGAGCCCAATTATTTTTTTAGCATTGCGGGTGCCGTTTATGCCTTTAACTTGTTGATTATTCCGCTGTTCGATACGTTGCGGGTTTCTGTGGTGCGCATCCTCAAAGGCTACTCACCTTTTCGGGCCGACCGCAACCACATCCACCATACCCTCATCGATATTGGACTGAGTCACCGCCAGGCGTCTTTGCTCTTGTTTGCCGTGAACCTGGGCTTCATCGCGATGGGTAGCCTCCTCGGCGATGTGCGTCCACGCCATTATCTATTGCTTTGTTTGTTGGTGGCGCTGCTGCTGAGCCAAATCCCCTATTTCATAAAAGGCCTACAAAAAGCAAGGGGAACATACGGAGCCCATAAGTCGAAACTACCCCAATAAGGGCAATAGGGTTCTGTTTTTAGCCGTATCTTTGTGTGCTTTTGGACCGCCGTTTCTCAGGTATTTTTTAAGTGGGAATCGAGGCTGGTTCAACCCAGCTTTAGCCTTTAATATGAGCCTAAGCTTATCAATATGTCGTTAAAATGAACCTAAGTCTATAAAATCGGATGAGATATGAGTAATTATGATGTGATTGTGTTGGGCGGAGGCCCTGGTGGATATGTGGCTGCGATTCGCGCGGCCCAATTGGGTCTCAAAACGGCTGTGGTGGAAAAGGAAGCCATGGGTGGGATTTGCCTGAATTGGGGATGCATCCCCACAAAGGCGCTGCTGAAGAGTGCTCAGGTTTTTGAATACATCAAGCACGCTGGTGATTATGGCATACAGGTAGCGGATGCGCGGCATGATTTCAGTGCTGTGGTGTCGCGCAGCCGAAAAGTGGCCGACGGAATGAGTAAGGGGGTGGGCTTTTTGATGAAGAAAAACAACATCAGCGTGGTGATGGGGACCGGTCGAGCCTTGCCCGGTGGTCGGGTTGAGGTGACCGATGCGGGGGGGAAAAAGCAAATCCTTTCGGCGCCGCACATCATCATTGCAACGGGTGGACGGGCACGTCAATTGCCGAATATCCCCATCGACGGACGGCGGGTGATTGAATACCGCAAGGCCATGAGCCTCGAAAAGCAGCCTGAGAGCATGCTGATCGTTGGCTCTGGAGCCATTGGCGTGGAATTCGCTTATTTTTATAATGCCATGGGCACGCGTGTTCATTTGGTGGAGTACATGCCGAGGATTGTGCCGGTGGAGGATGAGGAGATTTCCCGAACCCTCGAAAAAATCTACAAGAAGGCGGGCATCGACATCCATACGGGCGCTTCGGTGGAGTCGGTGGTGGTGGGCGATAAGGCTTGTGTGTCGAAGGTGAAAACGGATAAGGGCGAATTGACGCTCGAAACGGAGGTGGTTTTGTCGGCTGCTGGCGTGGTGGCTAATATTGAGGGTATTGGTTTGGAGGAATGTGGAATCGCCACCAATCAGGGTAAGATTGTGGTCGACGACTTCTACCGCACTGGGGTGTCTGGCTATTATGCCATCGGTGATGTGGTGAAGGGCCCGGCATTGGCCCACGTGGCTTCGGCGGAAGGCATCATTTGTGTGGAGAAGATTGCGGGTCACCACCCCGAACCGCTCGATTATGGAAATATCCCTGGTTGTACGTATTGCTCACCGGAGATTGCGTCGGTGGGGATGACCGAACAGGCGGCGCGCGATGCGGGCTATGAGTTGAAGGTGGGGCGTTTTCCCTTCTCTGCTTCGGGCAAGGCCAGCGCAGCCGGCCACAAGGATGGTCTTGTGAAATTGGTGTTCGATGCGCGGTATGGCGAGCTTTTGGGCGCACACATGATCGGGGCTAACGTAACGGAAATGATCGCTGAGGCGGTGGTGGCGCGTAAGTTGGAAACTACTGGGCCTGAACTCATGAAGTCGGTGCATCCGCATCCTACCATGAGCGAAGCCATCATGGAGGCGGCAGCAGCGGCCTACGGCGAAGTCATCCACCTATAAGATCGTTTGAGGAGGGGATTTTCGGGGATTCTTTCGGGATTTTCGGGTTTTTCGGGGATTCTTTCGGGATTTTCGGGTTTTTCGGGGATTCTTTCGGGTTTTTCGGGGTTTTTCGGGGATTTTTTCGGGATTTTCGGGGGTTATCCGGCATGATTCGAGCCCCCATCTTTTGCCTGCGAGCCCTCGTCTTTCGCCTCCGACCCCTCGTCTTTCGCCTTCGAGCCCTCGTCTTTCG
>VGGT01000182.1 GCA_016868485.1 Bacteroidota bacterium | reverse complement strand
AGACACCTGCGCATTACGAACAGGGTCATGTATATCGATGGCCTCGCGACAAATATTATAATCGCCGCTGATGATCAAGTTCTTTTGACTGCGCAACAGCTCCCTTGTGTAGGCGGAGAAAAAATCCAAAAACTCCATTTTCTTTTCCTGACGGTGGTCGCCACTGCTGCCCGATGGTATGTATACCGACACAAAACTACACTGCTCGTATTCGGCGCGTATAATCCTTCCCTCTTCATCAATCCACCCATTTCCACATCCATAAATCACCTTTTTGGGTTCGATTCGAGAAAGAATGGCCACGCCTGAATATCCTTTTTTCTCAGCAGGATAAATATACGGTTCGTAGCCTATTCGGCGAAATTCGCCCCAATCGAACTGATCAGCATCGGATTTGATTTCTTGAAGGGCCACCACATCCGCATCGGACGCTTGGATCCAATCCACCAAACCCTTACGCGCCGCCGCGCGCACGCCATTGACGTTATAGGTCAAAAATGTTGTCACTGTACGATAACCGCCTTCACAATTTTTACATCTTCTACCGGACGATCGCCTGGTGCAGTTTTCACAGCAGCGATGAGGTCTATGATTTCTAGTCCTGTGATCACTTCTCCATAAACCGTATATCCTCCATCGAGGTGGGGGGTGCCTCCAAGGGTTTTGTAGGCCTCACGCTGCTCAGGGCTAAACTTTGCGCCCCGCTGTGCTTCGAAATTGTTCAGTTCACTATCGCTCCACTTGCGTCCTTGAACCAAGTAGAACTGACAACCACTCGAACGCTTTTCTGGGTTTACTTGATCGCCCTGACGGGCAGCAGACAGCGCGCCCTTTTTGTGGAACAAAGCCGGATTGAATTCAGCCGGAACGGTGTATCCAACATCGCCCGAACCCAACATTTGACCAGCCGGCGCATTCTTGGATTGTGGATCGCCCCCTTGGATCATAAATTCTTTAATAACCCGATGAAACAAGATACCGTCATAAAACCCCTCTTTCACCAACTTCACCATATTGTCGCGGTGCTTGGGGGTTTCGTTATACAAGCGCACCCGAATCTTTCCTTTGTCGGTTTGGAACTCAACCACCGTTGATTTTCCCGAACCCGATGCCTGCGCAGGCGGATTAGAGGCACTGTTCTGTGCTTGGGCGGTAGCCATGGAAAAGCAAACCATCGATAATCCACATACTCGGGTAAAATTGTGCATAAATTTATTCATTGTTATTTGGTTTTTTCAGAAACACGAAAATAGTCAATTTCCTCGAAGTATTGGAGGCATGCCCCCTTCAATAATTCTTCTTGTTCGGGGAGGTTAACAGCGGGTAACGTTTGGCGGAGTTGATAATGGGGCCAACCATCGGAATCGCGTCCTGTGAATTCATAATAACCCAAAAAAGAAAGGACTTCACAAACGGCAACATGCATCAAATCCTGCTTTTCTTCCTTGGTAAACGACGCTGCTGATCGCCCCAGTACGTTCACGCCAATGAGAAACAAAACGGCTTGAAGGTCTGGCTTCTTACCAAAATCCTCCTTAAGTCGGTTGCGCAGTTCTTCCCAGGCGATGACCAATCCGGTAGATCGGGGGGCGTGGGTGGGGGGTATAGCCATATCAATCGGATCTTAAAAAGACAAATCAAGGTCAGGAACGTTTCACCACGCGAAATGTGTCGGCATCCTTCAAAAATGGCAGTCGCTGACGCACGTCTTCTATGGTGTTGCGATCAATGACCGCACTGATTAGGTGATCAGACGGTCCCGCATGCGCCAATACCGTTCCCCATGGGTCGATCATCTGACTGCTTCCGGGATAAGCTGTGGATAAACCATCGACACCGATGCGGTTCACACCCACCACATAGGCCTGGTTTTCAATGGCTCTGGCCAACAATAGAGCATTCCAAGCAGCGATGCGGATCGACGGCCAATTCGCTACATACACCAAAACATCGTAATTCAGGTCATTGCGCGACCATACCGGGAACCTCAAGTCGTAGCAGATCTGTGGGCAAATGCGAAAATCACCCACCGACCATACAAGCCGTCTACTTCCTTTCGAATATTTTTGATCCTCGCCTGCTAATCCAAATAAATGCCTCTTTTCATAGGTTTGAACTTGGCCGGCAGGCGACCACAAGACAAACATGTTATAAAAACGACTTCCCTTTCTCATCATCAAAGAACCTCCGAGGTAGTATCCCCCCTCTTTGGCCCGCTTTTGCATCCACAACAACACAGCATCCGTTCTTCGCCAGCGGCTAGCGACCCCCTCTGGATCCATAGAAAAACCCGTGCTGAACATTTCCGGCAGTAAAACCAAATGGGTGAGCCCTTGAACTCCAAACGTGCGCTCTTCGGCTTCCATCGCATCCAGCCGTTCACCCAAATGAATGAGGTTGGCGGAAGGATCTCGCCAATATAAATGGGTTTGCACGGCATGAATCTTCAACATACCGATAAACGTTGAGCAGCAGACAACAATACATCCTCCGTTTTGGCAAAACAAAACCGAATCAGCGGCTTATGGAATGGACTCTGCATAAAAGGGGTGATTGGAATGGCCGCAACACCCCATTCCCGAATGAGGTGAGTACAGAAATCGACATCCGTCATCTCTGTGCTGATTTCACTGTAATCGGCCAATTGGAAGTAGGTAGACCTGCTGGGCAACATACGAAAACGAGTCTGCTCCATAGCCGTTAAAAAATAATCACGCTTTTGCTGGTAAAAAGCGGGCAAACTTCGATAGGAATCGTCGACCGCCAGAAATTGACTTAAAACATACTGGGCCACACTATTCACTGAAAAAACAACGAATTGGTGTACTTGCCTGAATCTGCGCATCCCCTCAGGACCTGCCAATACATAGCCCACTTTCCAACCTGTATTGTGGTAGGTTTTGCCAAAAGATCCTACACAAAATAGGCGGTCTCGAAGGGCAGGGCGTGTGCAAGCAGAAATAAAAGATGCACCATCAAAAACCATGTGCTCATAGACCTCATCGCACAAGAGCCATAAGTTATTGCGCAATACAATACGTTCCAACTCCTGCCAATCATCCTCAGAAAGGCATATACCCGCTGGATTATGCGGTTGGTTGATGAGAATTAATCGCGTTTTAGGTGTAATGGCGTCCCGAACGGCCGCCCAATCCCATTGAAACATACCCTGCTCAAAGGCCAATGGCACATGAACCGGGCACGCACCGGCCATCAGAACACCCGGACGATATGAATCATAGGACGGATCGAGGAGCATTACTTCATCACCTTGTTGCACAAAGGCCTGTAAAACGGTGGATAGGGCTTGGGTAGCGCCTGCTGTGATGGTCAATTCTTGATCAGGATCCCAGCGAACCCCATAAAAATCCTGAATTTTGTTCACCAAAGCCGTGCGCAGTAGGGGCAAACCGGCCATTGGGACATACTGGTGGATGGACTCGTTCGCCACGGAACCTAAGATTTCCCTTAACCGCGGATCCGGATCAAAATTGGGGAAACCCTGGGCCAAATTAATGGCATCGTGTTGACGGGCCATCGCCGACATCACCGAAAAAATACTTTCTTCTTCTTGTATACCCTTCCACATGGTCTTGAACAATCCCTGCAAAAATCGTCTGCTTTGCCTTGCGCAGCAAATAATAATCTATATTTTTTAAATATTGATTGTTGTTGTTGGGGCTGTTTATATGTGGATAAAAAGTGTCTATAATTTTTTTCAACGCCTATCCACAGATTAATCCACACGGTAGGGTTCAGTAAAATGGGGTTAATCAGGAGTAATGAGGGCTTTAGCGAATTTGTGAACACTGTGAATAAAACAGGAAATTGTAGTTGGGGATAAATGAGATCCCTAACGCTGTTGAAAAACCCTGTACTTGAGGTGGAAAAATAAGTACAAAAAATTTGTTTCACCGGTCAGCATGGCTTTTTCCACAACGAGAACCTGACCAATTGATGGTTTTAAACAGGGATGTAAAC
>VGGT01000181.1 GCA_016868485.1 Bacteroidota bacterium | reverse complement strand
ATATTTTCTTTTTTCCATTCTGCGGGTTGGATGCCAAGCAGGTGGAATTCGAGGGGTAGGCTGGCAGGCGTTAGCCGACTGATGTAGTGGTTCACTCCGGCTGCATAGGCTTCCATCCGTTTGGCGAGCCCGGGTACGCTGTCGGCCATCCCCTGATACCAGGTCACCGCCAAACTGTCGAATTGAAATTTCCGCCAAAAAAGGTCGCTCTTCAGTGCACGATCGCCCGCCACTGCGCTGAGTTGCCCCTTCACCACACGAACGGCCATTTCCATCTGAAACAAGCGGTCGCGGGCGTGTACGAAACCGGTTGCGAAGTCGGCTGCGGCGTCGTTTTCCGCAAAAATATGGGGGATGCCGAGGCTGTCGTAGCCTACCGAAACGGGGCCGTAAGGGCTCTGGTTAAAGCGTTCGCTCTGCGTGAAGCGTTGATCGATTTTTAGGGGGGAAGTTGGCCAGGTGAAAAATTTTGCCAAAACGGGCAGGCTTCCCCAGTTTTGTTGGGCGGCCCAAAGCCAAGATGCCGTCAGCACCAAGAATAGGAGTTTCTTCATAGATTCATTCATTCAAAAATAGCAAGTTTTTGTGGGAATGTCTAAGGGGTAAAACCAATAGATTGGAACAGCTGCGGTCGCGTTGTTATTATTGTCGCTTACCCTCGTATTTTGCGGGTCTAATTCAGCTCGTTTCCTATGAATCTAACGCGTACTGTTTTGTTTACTGAATGGCGTGATGCCTCGACTTCCCCGGCAATGGCGGCTTCGACTTCTCCGGCAATGGCGGTCTCGTTTCGTCCTGTGCGGTCCATTCACTTGTTTTGGCTCTTCATGTCGGTTTTATGGCTTGCTATGCCGAACAACCTTCGCGCTCAAGCTGAGCAGTCGGCGGTATCGGGCAGCATCAAGGATCAGGTGAGTGGGGAGCCGTTGATTGGGGCTTCGGTGGTCATTAAGGGATCATCAACCGGCACCACCACCGACATACAAGGCAAGTTTACCCTCCGCCACAACCGTTCATACCCCCTTACTTTATTGGTATCCTATATTGGATACCGGAATTTGGAGGTACAGGCCCCCGGCGATGGCAAACCCATGAACATACGATTGCAGGCCGATAATGTCCTCCTGAATAGTGTGGAGGTGGTCGACAGCCGAATCACCGAAAAGCAACGAGAATCGGCGCTCACCGTAGAAGCAATGGATGTACTGGCCATCAAGGAGACACCTGCTCCATCTTTCTACCAAGGCTTGGGTACGTTGAAGGGGGTAGACCTCACCACGGCGAGTTTGGGCTTTGTGATCATCAACACCCGTGGTTTCAACAGCACCTCGCCCGTTCGTTCACTCCAGTTGATCGACGGAGTCGATAACCAGTCGCCCGGACTCAACTTCTCGCTGGGCAACTTTCTGGGTGCCTCCGAACTCGATGTACTGAAAGTGGACCTCGTGGTGGGTGCGAGTTCGGCTTTTTATGGCCCGAACGCCTTCAACGGGGTCATCAGCATGCAAACCAAGAGTCCGTTTACGCACCCCGGGTTAACAGCCAGCGTGAAGGCGGGCGAACGGGCTTTGTTGGAAACAGCCCTGCGCTATGCGCAGGTACATAAAGATAAGCAAGGCCGGGATAAATTTGGCTGGAAGGTGAATTTATTCCATTTGCGGGCCAACGACTGGGAGGCTACCAACCTCGACCCGGTCGATTTTTCGCCTGTTACCCGCAACAATCCGGGGGGCTACGATGCAGTGAACCGGTATGGCGACGAACAGCTGACTGGGGGTAATGACTATTCAGCTCCTTATAGTGCCCGTGATTATCCGGGTTTGGGTATTTTCTACCGGACAGGCTATGAGGAGAAGGACCTGGTCGACTACAATACCCGTAACCTGAAGCTGTCTGCTGCTTTGCACTATATGCTGAAGCCCGATGTGGAACTCATTGCTGCTGCCAATATGGGCAACGGCACAACGGTCTACCAAGGCGATAACCGTTTTAGTTTACGCGACATTTTCTTTTTTCAGAATAGGATTGAGCTGCGCAAGAAAGACAATTGGTTTGTTAGAGCCTATTCTACGAGTGAGGATGCGGGCTCATCCTACGACGCGGTGTTCACGGCCTTGCGCATGCAGGACGCGGCCAAAGGCAACGGCAATTGGAACCTCGATTATGCCCGCTATTGGGGCAGCATCAACCGCCCACGGGTTTATGCCCTCCCTGGAATGCCCATATACCCTAATTTTTTGAGTCAGTTTGGGGTGGTCGACTCGGTTTTGGGGGCCAACAGCGATTTGCTGCGCATGTGGCACCAGGAGGCGCGCAACAATGCGGATCTCCAGGGAAGGATTACTGAACAACCGTTTTTTGTGCCGGGTACGGCTCGATTCGACTCCTTGTTTCAAGCGGTTACGGCACGCACCCCACGTGAAGGGGGCACCATGTTCTATGATCGCTCAGCGCTGTATCACGCTCAGGCCGAGAAGCGTTTCGTTTGGGAGCCCGCTCAATTGACATGGGTTTTGGGTGGAAATGCCCGTTTGTTCCGCCCCGACAGCCGGGGCAGTATTTTTGTGGATACGCTCCAGGCCGACTCGACCTACCGGGTGATCCGCAATAGTGAATTTGGATTGTATACGGGCGTGGAGAAAAATGTGGGTGACTTCAAAATCAATGCGACGGTGCGCCTCGACAAAAACCAAAATTTCCGATATGTGGTTTCGCCGGCCGCTTCCTTGGTCTACAAACCCTCCGAAAAGCATATTCTTCGGACTTCGTTTTCTTCGGCTTTGCGCAACCCGACCCTGGCCGACCAGTATCTGTATTATAATGTTGGCCGTGCCATTCTGTTGGGGAACCTCACCGGAGTTGATTCGCTGATTCGTGTTCCGTCTTTTGTGAAGTACCTCGATAGCCTCGACCGCCGAAGGCTCGATTATTTTAATGTGGCGCCTATTCAACCCGAGCAGGTGCGTACCCTTGAGTTTGGATACCGCGGCATGTACAAAAAGCTTTATGTCGATTTGGGCTATTATTATTCGTGGTACACCAATTTCATCGGCTTCCAATTGGGTCTCGATGCCAATATCACTGATTTTGGAATCAGTAGCCTCCAAGCCTACAGGGTGGCAGCCAATGCTCAGAGTAGGGTCACCACCCAAGGTCTTGCGGTGGGGGGTAACTATTACTACAACCGCTGGCTCTCGTTTAATTTCAATTACAGCTGGAACCGCCTGAATGTGGAGGGCACCGATGACCCCATCATCCCGGCCTTCAACACACCCGAGCATAAGTTTAATGTAGGACTAAGCGGACGGGAGATGGTGACTGAGTTTGCGGGCATCACCCTAGCGGATTGGGGCTTCAACATCAACTACAAATGGATTGAGGGCTTTCTATTTGAGGGTTCGCCCCAGTTTACGGGCCGCATTCCTACCTATGATATGGTGGATGCCCAAATCAACAAGAACATCCCGTCACTCAAAATGAATGTGAAATTGGGGGCTTCTAACCTGCTCAATAAGAAGGTATTTCAGGTTTATGGTGGACCCCGTGTGGGCCGCCTCGCCTACCTCATGCTGACCCTCGATTTATAGGCGTTAATCACTGAACTTCGATTAAGCATAACGGTGCAATTTGTCTATGGGGATACAATTTTTGATGAATAACAGGAAACAGCTATGAGTACAATGGAGCAGTTGGGATTGAATGCTCAGAAGGAGTGGGAAATTCGGCTGCAATCGGCGCACGCAGATTTTCTCAATACCATGCGCTCGATAGAACCTGCTTTGGCCGAATGTGATCCTGCTGAGGGCAAGTGGAGCGCCGTAGGACACGCCCAACATTTGGTGATGTCGCTTCGACCGGTATGGTTCACGACCTTTCTTCCGGTGTGGTTGCATGCACGCATTTTTGGGCGCTCCAATCGGAAGGCGCGCAACTACGATCAGGTTTCGGAAACTTATTTACGCAAGTTGGAAGGACGAAAGCCTGAGGCTCCCCCGATGTTTCGCCCTACCCAGCGATCAAAAATATCGGTC
>VGGT01000180.1 GCA_016868485.1 Bacteroidota bacterium | reverse complement strand
TGCAGTTCGATGCGCAGGATCAGGTGGCCCACTTCGCCCATTTAGGGGGTATGCTCATGGGCCTGGTGATGGTGCACTGGGTTTACCGCCGCGACCGAAGCCAGTTTTATTGATATCATGCAGCAGTCATCCATGCTCGACGAACTCAAAGATACCTTTAGGCGGAGTGAAAACCGCCTGAACCAGTTGATTTTGATCAACGTGGGGGTGTTTTTGGTGATGAATATTGCGGTGGTGGTGTTGATGCTGTTCAAACTGCAAACGGGTTGGTACGAAAACCTTTCCCGCGCCCTGGGTGTGCCCGCGTCGTGGCTCGGCCTTCTTGAGCGCCCGTGGTCGCCAATCACCTATATGTTCATCCATTCGGACTTTTTCCACTTGTTGTTCAACATGATGTTGCTCTACGGCATCGGCAACATCCTGCAGTCGCTGCTCGGTGCCCGCCGCCTCTTGGCGGTGTACCTTGCGGGTGGATTGGCCGGGGCTTTGGTTTTCATCCTGGCCTTCAATGTGTTCCCCTTGTTTGAGGGCCTGCGTGGACACTACGCCGTGGGTGCATCGGCATCGGTGCTCGCTGTGGTGGTGGGCGTTGCGACCTTGAGTCCCGACTACCCCATCCGTCTGTTCCTCTTCGGAAATGTGCGCATCCGCTACCTCGCATTGATTATGGTGTTGATGGATCTGCTGTTTATGGCGGGGTCCAACGCGGGTGGACATTTCGCGCACCTCGGGGGGGCGGTCTTCGGCTATGTGTACATCAAAAGACTGCAGAACGGCCAAAATTTGGGCCTGTGGATCGAACAGTTTTTCGAGGCATGGCCTGGCTTGGTGGACCGAATCAGGCGACCATCCCTTGGCAAAAGGCGCTCCTTTGGCCGTGGCAAAGCAGGGCCGCTGAAGGTGGTGAAATCCGGATCGACCGTGGGCAGCATGGCCTCGGGCCGGGGGGATGCCACGAATAGTTTGGCCGGATCGAATCGGGTATCGCAACAGGAAATCGATGCCGTGCTCGACAAAATCTCCAAAAAGGGCTACGACAGCCTGAATGCCCACGAAAAAGAAATCCTGTTTCGTGCAAGCCGACAATAACCTACCCCACAATGGCCTCAATCGGGCTCGTGCTGCATGGCATTGGTTGCGCACCTTGATTCGGCGCTTCTTGCTGCTCATCAACCTGGGCCTGGTGGTTGCCACCCTCCCACTTCTGGCCGTGGCTTATATTCCCCCCGACCACGCCTGGCCCCTGATCTTTTATCCCTACTTGATGTTGCCCTTGCTCCTGGCGCACATCGCATGCGTGCTGTGGTGGACCCTGAGTCGACATCAGGTATATGCCCTTATTTCGTTGGCTGTCGTGCTTGGTGGCTGGCCTTTGCACCGCACCCAGTGGCAAGAACCTGGATGGGGTAAAGGACGAGATGAATTGGTGATCATGAGTTATAATGTAGGTCACTTCAGGGAAGCGGAGCGTATTGGCATCAAGGCAGGCGATTGCTCCGATGGTATCCTGAGGCTTATCACCGAAGAGCAACCCGACATCCTGTGTCTGCAGGAGTACCACAGCAGCGACCGCGGACGGGGGGGCGTTACCGACCGCTTGTTTCGGGATTGCGGCATGCAGCAAGGCTACTTCCAGCGCATTGGCGGTGGGGGAACCGACAGCCGCAGTGGCATGGCTATTTTTAGCCGACACCCCATTGTGTTGCGGCGGTTTGTTCCTTTCCCGGGCTCAATCAGCATCACCAGTTGCCAGCTCGCCGACCTAAAGATCGGTCGCGATACCGTGCGCGTCATTAACTTTCATTTGCAAAGCAATTTGATAGAGAAATCGGAACTCGCAGAAATCGAGGCGTTTAGTCAGGATCCCAAAACGGAAAAAACCGGGAGCGTTCGAGCGGTCCTTGCGAAAATCCGTCAGGCCGCGCGCTTGCGGACGAGGCAAGCCGAACACATTGGTCGACTGGTTCGAGAAAGTCCACACCCGGTGGTGCTGTGCGGTGACCTCAACGACTTACCGGCATCCTATGCCTATTGGCAGGCACGGGCTCATCTACAGGATACCTATATGGAGGGCGGCCAACTGTTGGGCACCACCTTCGCTGGAGGCTTCCCCTCCTTTCGCATCGATCATATGTTCGTTGATCCTTCGATTGAGGTGACCCGCCACCGGGTAATCCGCCAGCGCTTCAGCGATCACTTTCCGGTGGTCTGCAGCGCACGCCTGCGCAAATAAGATTCAAAATCTGTTATTTTTGTAGATTTTCGATTTTAAACCCCATGAACCCACAACCCCTTTTCCTCCACAACACCCTCAGCCGCAATAAGGAGCGGTTCGAACCCCAGCAGCCTCCTTTGGTTGGTTTATACGTTTGTGGACCTACGGTTTATGGGGAAGCACACCTCGGTCATGCGCGTCCATACCTGACCTTCGACGTCCTGGTGCGCTACCTCCGCCTTCAGGGTTATCGGGTACGCTATGTACGCAACATCACCGACGTGGGCCACCTCGAGCACGATGCGGATGAAGGAGAAGACAAAATCGCGCGCAAAGCCCGCCTCGAGCAAGTCGAACCCATGGAAGTGGCCGAACGCTACACCCGTTCGTTCCATGCCTCTATGCAGGCCCTGAATATTCTTCCCCCCGACATCGAACCCCGGGCCAGCGGGCACATCCCCGAACAGCTGCACATGATCGAGGAGCTCATGAAACTGGGCTTTGCCTATGAATCGGCGGGTTCCGTCTACTTCGATGTGGCAGCCTACGCAGCGCAATATCCATACGGGCAATTATCGGGTCGGGTGGCCGACGAGCTCCTGGCTGGTGCAGGCAACGAACGCCGAGCCTTAGAGGGGCAATCCGAAAAAAGAAACCCTGCCGATTTTGCACTCTGGAAAAAAGCCCAACCCACCCACATCATGCGCTGGTCGTCGCCCTGGAGCGAAGGATTTCCGGGATGGCACATCGAATGTTCTGCCATGAGCCGCAAATACCTGGGCGAACCCTTCGATATACACGGCGGGGGCATGGATTTGCTGTTTCCCCACCACGAAAGCGAAATCGCCCAGTCGCAGGCCTGCTGCGGACAAGTGCCTGCCCGTTGGTGGATGCACAACAATATGGTGACCATCGACGGACAAAAAATGGGGAAGTCGCTGGGCAATTTCATCACCCTAAATGAGCTATTCGCTGGCAATCACCCCCGTTTAAGTCAGGCTTTTGACCCGATGGTGATTCGATTTTTCGTGTTGCAGGCCCATTATCGGTCGACCCTCGACTTCAGTTCAGAAGCCTTGCAGGCCGCCGAAAAGGGCTATAAACGCTTCATGGATGGGGTTGGTGTACTCATGCAACTCAAATCAGATGCCTCAGGCGATGATTTCGCGGTCGATTCCTTTGTTTCATCACTCTATGATGCCCTCAACGACGACCTCAACACCCCCATGTTGATAGCGCGGATTTATGAGTTTCTACCCCAGATCCACCGAATGCATGAAGGCAAAGCCCACCTATCGGCTAAATCCCTCACTCGCCTGCAGCAAGCGGTTCAAAGTTTGGTGACCGAAGTGTTGGGGCTGACGGCCACCCAACAACAAACGGGCACCCACCTCAACGGGGTGATGGATTTATTGATGGACATCAGGCAGCAGGCCAAGGAGCGGCGTGATTTCGCCAGCAGCGATGAGATCCGCAAGCGGCTCGAATTACTGGGCATCCAAATCAAGGACGGCAAAGACAAAAGCGAATGGAGCCTGAGTTGATTCACCCCCAGTCCTGCAAAACCCGTTGGACCTCCAACCTAAGCATTCGCTCGGGCAAAACCCGTCGGCCCATTAGCCTGCTCGCCGTTCTCTGTTGTGTAAGGACTCGCTCGGGCAAATACCGTCGGCCCATCAGCCTGCTTGCCGTTCTCTGCTGTGTACTGTTGCTGGCTCGATGCACATCACCTGAGCCCTCCGAAACCCCTAAGCCCTCCTCGCCGACCGAAACGACCAAAGCCGTAGTACAACCGCCCCCATTTTCGGCCGATAGCGCCTACCGGTGGATTCAATTGC
>VGGT01000179.1 GCA_016868485.1 Bacteroidota bacterium | reverse complement strand
AAAGGGGTGCTCAATGGCCTTTTTGATGCTTTTCGCGCGCTGCCCGGCGAGGAGAAACGCACGGTGGGCCCCGCCATCAACCAATTAAAAACCGAACTGGAAGAGAAATGGGAGGCGGCCAAAAAAACCTTGGATGCGCTCGCGACAGCCGGCCGCGGACCAAGCACAACCAGCCGACAGAAGGAAATTGATGAAGAGGATCTGAGCCTGCCCGCCGCCCCCATACCCAGGGGCGGGCTCCATCCCATCAGTTTGGTGCGTCGCGATGTCGTGAACTTTTTCGCCACGCTCGGGTTCACCCTCAGCGAGGGCATGGAGATGGTCGATGATTGGCACAACTTCGGTGCCCTTAATTTTGCGGAGGATCACCCTGCACGCGAAATGCAGGATACATTTTTCGTCCAAACAAACCCCGACATCCTCCTGCGGACGCATACATCATCTGTTCAGGTCAAAGAAATGCAGCTCGGCAACCTGCCGATCCGCACCCTTTCACCGGGCAGGGTCTACCGCAACGAAACCGTATCTGCCCGTTCTCATATGCAGTTCCACCAGATCGAAGGCTTGTATATCGATGAACAAGTGTCGTTTGGTGACCTTCGCCTGACCCTCAACCTGTTTGCTGAACATTTTTTTGGTTCCGAGGCCAAAATTCGCTTTCGTCCCTCTTATTTCCCCTTCACAGAACCCAGTGCCGAGATGGATGTGAGCTGTTTTCTGTGTAAGCAAGAAGGATGCGCCGTCTGCAAGCACACAGGATGGGTAGAAATATTGGGGTGCGGCATGGTGGATCCGCAAGTCCTGGAGCACTGTGGCATCGACAGCCAGCGGTATTCAGGCTATGCCTTTGGCATGGGTATTGAACGACTCACCATGCTCCGCTACCAAATCCGCGATATCCGTCATTTTTTCGAGAACGACTTGCAGTTTCTGCGTCAATTTTCCGGTGAATAGCTATGACAGGATCTGCTGACTTTGGTTTCAGTCCGGCCACAAGCCAGATTGCCGTTATCGGAGCCGGCACCATGGGTGCGGGTATTGCCGATGTTTTTGTACGCGCGGGCTACACGACTTACCTGTGCGATGCATCACAAACAGCGGTGAATCGCGCCACAGAAGCCTGGAAATTGCGGCTTCATAAGGACACAGAACGAGGGAAAATAACGGCCGCGCAAGCAGCGGAATGGGAGCTTCGTTGGCTGACCTGTACCCCCGATTCCTTACCGGTAGTGCCCTTGTATATCGAGGCCATTGTGGAACTTCCCGACGTAAAACAGCAGCTGTTTGGTCGACTCGAGGAATTATCGGGAGGTCAAGCCATCCTGGCTACCAATACGTCATCGCTACCCGTGACCGCCTTAGCCCGCACCCTCCGCCATCCGGATCGACTGGTGGGCATGCACTTCTTCAACCCCGCGCTCCTGATGCCATTGGTGGAGGTGATCAGCGGCGAAGCCACCCATCCCGACCTGGCCCGCAGCATCTTCAACCTTGCCCAGCAAATCGGCAAGCGCCCGGTCATGGTACGCGATGAACCCGGATTTTTGGTGAACCGCGTTGCGCGCCCTTATTACACCGAAAGCTTGTTGGCCGTAGAGGAACAAACAGCCTCACTCGAGCAGGTCGATCGACTCTTAGAGTCGCGCGGCTTTCGAATGGGGCCCTTCCGTTTAATGGACCTGATTGGTGTTGATGTGAATTTCTCGGTGACCTCCAGCTTGTATGAACGATTTTATGGTGAACCACGTTTTCGTCCGAGTCGGTTACAGGCCCGAAAAGTGGCTGCCGGCCAGCATGGCCGCAAAACGGGAATTGGATTTTATCGCTATGATCCCCCAGCATCCGCTTAATCTGTCCACACGCAAGCCTTAAACCACCATGGATTCAGGAATCAAGCCCCGTTTAGGGATATCGATATTCGGGTCGTTACGCTCGATTATGGCGTTGTTGTTTGTGTTGCTATCGGCAGTGGCTTGCAACGATGACCGGCGCGATGCCGTGCCCAATGTATTTGTGGACGTGACCCTCAACCTCAATCTACCGACCTATCAGCCTTTATCGCTTGTGAATGGCATGATCATTTATCCACAGGCCGGCTACCGCGGGTTGTTCATCCACCAATCGGCCTTCCAAGAATTCAAAGCATTCGATGTGGCTTGTACCCAACAGCCATCGGACCCCTGCCATACCCTAGGCATCGATACAGCGACCTTACTCTTGCAGTGCCCTTGTTGCAGCTCGCGTTTTAGCGCCGATGGATTCCCCGCCCGGGGTCCGGCAACTTTTGCGCTTAAATCGTACCGCACCTTTTATTCGCCCTCGGCCAATACCTTAAGAATTACCAATTAGAAGGGACTGCCCACAAGCATGGAACTGCCGACAAAAGGGTCAACTACCGACTAAAAGGGTCAACTACCGACTAAAAGGGACTGCCGATTAGAAGGGCTATTGGGCAACAAACCAATCCAGGTAGTTGCGCAACTGAGTTCCAAGATAATAGGGCAGATTCAAGAGCCGAAACGACCGGCCCCTCGGTGTTCGGGCCTCGGTAATTTCTAAGCGTCCGGCGTAAAGACGAACAGCAAAGCGGTGCGGTGCGATTTCCATGAATTGATGAAGTGATCGGAGCGTACCTGTTTTACCGGATTTGTTTTCTATGGGGATGACCATGCCGTCGAATGACTCCACAAAATCAACTTCAGCCGATGATGAATTTTTATCGCGCGACCAAAATGCCAGGCTGCTCATTGCCTCATATCGATGAGCCAGTAATTCCTGCCCACTCAAATGCTCCATCATGATTCCCCTGTATACACTACTGAGCTCTTGCGTGAGCAGCATCTCTTTTTGTAGGCCTACAAAATAATTAAGGAGCCCTGTATCGAGGATTTGCAGTCGGGGTGACTTCCGAAGATCGGGGATGAGGGGCAATGTTGCCGAACTTGTTGGGTAAATGAGTTGCACGAGCCATACCTTTTCTAAGGCACGGAGTGCCTCGCCCATTTCGCGCGAACGGTAGGCCGATTGACCGAATCCCGCAAACTGTATTCGTTGTCCGGCCAGTTGAAGCGAGGCACGAATAGCATGCCTCAGATGCAGAACGCGCACATCGTTTTGGGCATATTTCTCAACATCCTCGAGGTAGGAGGCAATGAGAGAATCATATACGGGTCGAAGCGTTTTTAAATCGCGGTTGCGGGCATACTTATTAACGACTTCTGGCATCCCCCCCGTTATGGCATATTCCCTGTAAAGCTGCAGCAAGCGTTCGTGCGCGAAATTTGGGCAAGGCATATTCTCCAATTGTTCCAGGGCCTGTGCTTCGCCCAAGGCACCTAAAAACTCCGGAAATGAAGCAGGCCTTAATACTTTATATTCTACCCGTCCGACCGGGAAATGAATGTCGTTGTTGAAAACTGATTCCAACATACTCCCCGCAGCGATGACTTTCACCGTGGGTTCTAATTCATAGAAATACCTCAATAGACCCATTGCCACGGGCAATTCCTGAATTTCGTCTATAAAAATCAAGGTGTCCTCCTTCAATGCAAGCGATTTATTTCTCGAAAAGAAAATTTGCTGCATCAGAACAGACATATTCTTAAATTCCTGAAAAAGCGCCCGATCTTCGGGAAGTTCCAAATTGAGATGGATATACTGCTTGAATCTTCGGCTCCATTCGTGAACGATCGTAGTCTTCCCTACCTGCCGTGCCCCACGCAACACCAGCGGCTTGCGTTCAGGATTATGCAGCCATTGATCAAACTCATCGATTATCTTTCGATAGAACATGGCACAAAGTTAGGGCAATTTTCTTGGTTTCGTGCCACAAAATGAGGGCAATTTTCTTGGTTTCGTGGCACAAAATGAGGGCAATTTTCTTGGTTTCGTGCCACAAAGTAAGGGCAATTTTCATGATTTCGCGCCACAAAGTTAGGGCAATTATGGGGTGCTAAGACCAAACCACGCCGGCCACAATGCCCATACTCACCAGCAAAATCGGTGGAATATGGAGCACATACATCCCCATAAAACTCAGGCCAACCACCATCAAATT
>VGGT01000178.1 GCA_016868485.1 Bacteroidota bacterium | reverse complement strand
TGAAAAGCCTGCTTCTGGGGTATTTTGACCCATGCAGGGCGTGCTTAGAGCGCCAAGGGCAGTCACCAAATACACCAAGCCAAAAAGGAAGCCGCGGGAAAAGGAGGCAAAGCGGGAAATTGGCGTACAATGGAAGATCATGAATCCTTGATTTCGGGTAAGCGATGGGGACGATTTTATGAGCTAGCCGACCAATGGCAGGAGCATGCGCATGCTTGTGCCTTTGCCCGGTTCTGACTTAAGCACAAAGATGCGGCCTTTGTGGTATTTCTCAACAATGCGACGCGCCAAGGCCAATCCCAAGCCCCATCCCCGCTTACGGGTGGTGATCCCCGGCTGAAAAACCGACATATGTTGGGTAGCAGGAATCCCCCTACCCGTATCAATCACATCACATACGGCTTGTCGACCCTGTTTTCCAAGCACAACACGCAAGGTGCCTTCACCACCCATCGCATCCACCGAGTTCTTGGACAGATTTTCCACCACCCATTCAAAAAGGGCCTGGTTCAGCATGACCGGAAGCGCGGTTGTTCCCTCAGACAGCTCAATCCGGGCATTGCCGCCAATGCGGCCATCGAGGTAAGCCACCGCACGCCGAACGGAATCGCGCAAATCCATGCGCTCCAGGCTAGGAGTCGATCCAATGCGCGAAAAGCGTTCCGTAATGGTTTGGAGCCGTTCCAAATCGCGCCCCACCTCCGTGGTAATTTGACCTTGAAAAGGGTCGTCCGATTCATCCGCTTGGGCCTTCAAGACTTCATGCCAGGCCAGTAGACTGCTGATCGGCGTGCCCAATTGATGGGCGGTTTCCTTAGCCATCCCCACCCACAGAAATTCTTGTTCGTAGCGACGGTTGAGGCTAAAGGCGAGGTAGCTCACCAGTAGAAACACCACAATCAAACCCAGTTGGAGGTAGGGGTACAAGCGAAGTTGACGCAACAAACGAGAGTCCTTGTAGAAGACAAACTGGCGGATGCCTTCGGCGGGTTCTATGGCGATGGGTTCATGTTGCCCCCGCATCAGCAGAAGCTCCCTTTCCAGGTAACCCGGATGGCGCAACTCCGACGAGTCGATGTTGAGCGCCGACAATATCCGAAACGAATCATCGGTGAGGATCACCGGTATTTGGGTGTTGTCGCGGATGATATCCAGCAAAAAATCCACGTTTTGCCCGTCCAGCGCTCCACCCGAACCCAGCTCTTTGGTCGCGCGCGACCACATTTGAATTTTTTTCTCCTCTTCGGTCCGCAGCTGGCGCACCACCCGCTCCGTGTAAATCAGAGAAAATACCCCCAGCAGCAAGGCACAAACCAGCAACACAATTTTCCAGTTGTTTTTTCGGTAATAGGCGGAGATCATAGGCAGATCCTGGGGTGATGCATAGGTCGTTCAAGCGGAGGTCTATGGGGTGATGCATAGGTCGTTCAAGCGGAGGTCTATGGGGTGATGCATAGGCCGTTCAAGCGGAGGTCTATGGGGTGATGCATAGGCCGTTCAAGAGGTGATCCTAGGGAGATCCATAAAGTGATTTCGTCGGGATCATTGGGATGGGCGTTCAAATATACGCCCAAATAACGGAATCGTAGGGCGTCTATTGCCGTGCCAGTGCACGCAGGGTTTTCAGCATAGAATCGGGCGTCACAGAAATGCTGTCGATGCCCTCTTCCACCAAAAACTCCGCGAAATCCGGAAAATCCGAAGGGCCTTGTCCACAGATTCCGACCTTCGTTCCGTGTTCATGCGCGGTACGGATCAGGTGGGCGATGGCCCGTTTCACTGCGGGGTTACGCTCGTCGTAGAGGTGCGCCACCAAGGCCGAATCGCGGTCGAGGCCCAGCATCAGTTGAGTCAGGTCGTTCGAACCAATCGAAAAGCCGTCGATATGCGGAGCAAACTGATCGGCCAGCAAGATGTTCGAAGGCAATTCCGCCATTAAATAGATCTCCAATCCGTTTTCTCCCCTTCTGAGGCCAAAATCGGCCATGGTTTCATACACCTTCAGCAACTCCTCCACGGTGCGGCAGAAGGGAATCATCACCACCACATTCGTGAGCCCCATTTTCTCCCGTACCCTTTTGATCGCTTTGATTTCCATGCCGAAAGCCTCGCGGTAGCCAGGGGCATAATAGCGTGAAGCCCCACGCCACCCGATCATCGGATTTTCTTCATCGGGTTCGAAGTGGTGCCCACCGAGGAGGTTCTTGTACTCGTTGGTTTTGAAGTCCGACAGGCGCACGATCACCTTATGGGGGTGAAAGGCGCAAGCAATCCGGGCAATCCCGTAGCTGAGTTTCTTCACGAAGAAGGTTTCCTCATCGGGAAACCCCCGGATGATGCGTTCAATTTCGGTGGTGAGCGACGGGTCGTTGAGGCGCCGGTGTTCGAGCAAGGCCTGGGGATGGACTTTAATGTAGTTGTTGATGATGAACTCCTCCCGGGCCAGACCCACCCCAGCATGGGGCAGGGCCGCAAACTTAAAGGCAATATCGGGAGAGGCCACGTTGAGCATAACAGGGGTCGATACCACAGGAACCTGGTCGAGCCGGGTCTCCAATTTCTCAAACGGAATAGTACCCGAGTAGACCTGGCCAGAATCGCCTTCGCAACAGGCGATGGTTACCGCTTGACCGTCGCGCAGCAATTCGGTCGCGTTGCCGCACCCCACAATGGCGGGTAAGCCCATTTCTCGGGCCACGATAGCCGCGTGACACGTTCTTCCCCCTTTGTTGGTTACAATGGCCGATGCTTTTTTCATGATGGGCTCCCAATCGGGGTCGGTCATCTCAGTCACCAGCACACTGCCAGGCACAAATCCGGCCGCGTCCGTGGTGCCATCACGTCCGTCGAGGCTATACAGCACCGAAACCTCCCCAGTTGCCGCACCGTCACCCACCGCTATGCCGCTCACCAGGGGCTTTTGATGGTGCTCATGCAGGCGGTATTCGGTTAAGGTTTGCGTGTTTTTACGGGCATGGATGGTTTCTGGCCGGGCCTGCACGATGTAAAGTTGCCCACTAAGGCCATCGATAGCCCATTCTACATCCATTGGGCACCAAGCCCCCTTGCGTTCGGTATAATGCTCCTCGATGCGACACACCCAACGGCCAATCTCCAAAGCCTGGTCGTCGCTGATGCTGAATCGGTTGCGTTGATCGGGGTATAGGTTTACGAGCTTTGTGGCCTTGCCGCCATCTTCTCCATACACCATTTTCTGGTCCTTTTGCCCGATTTTCTTCTCCACAATCGATCGATGCCCCTGCAAGAGCGAGGGTTTGAAGAGGATAAACTCATCGGGTGAAACGGCTCCCTGCACCACCAATTCGCCGAGGCCATACGATGAATTGATCACCACCACATGGGGGAATCCACTTTCCGTGTCGAGCGAAAAAGCCACTCCAGAAGCCGATAAATCGGAGCGCACCATTTTTTGTACGCATACAGAAAGGGCTACATCGAAATGATCGAAGCCAAACTGCTGTCGGTACACAATGGCCCGATCGGTGAAGAGCGACGCAAAGCAGTTGCGCACGGAGTCGAGTACCGCCTCAGGACCCCGCACATTCAGGTAGGTTTCCTGTTGACCCGCGAAGGAGGCGTCAGGAAGATCTTCGGCTGTGGCGGAGGAGCGTACGGCCACATCCGTCATTTCCTGATCGTACTGGGCCGACAGCGCCAGGTAGTGCCGGCGAATCGCAGCGCTGATGGCTTCCGGAAAAGTGCCGTTGCGAATCAGTTGACGAACTTGCGTGCCCTTTTTGCGGAGTTCAACCACATTCTCCGTGTCCATTCCCCCCACAATCTCTTGAATCCGGGCTCTGAAGTGGTTGTGGTCGATGTACTCCTCATAGGCCTGAACGGTGATGGCGAATCCGTCGGGTACCCGAATCCCTAAGTGGGTGAGGTTTTGGATCATTTCACCCAAAGAGGCGTTTTTTCCGCCCACACGGGGCAAATCGGCCAAAGCGATGGCGCGCAGCGGCAAGATGTATTCCATAGATAGAGGTTTTATGCGGTGTTAAAATTAGCGCATAATTTTCTAATAGCGAAAATTCGCTAAAAGAATATTTTCTCCTCAACCCGGATACTTGTATGAACAGTGTTCCATATGG
>VGGT01000177.1 GCA_016868485.1 Bacteroidota bacterium | reverse complement strand
GCTCTGGCCATGGTCCAGGTTTTCACCTCGGTGTGATCAGCGACTTCCGCTTGGCAGAACATGCCGCTCTGCGTTTTACGCCAACTTTGATGTTTTTGCAGCGCGATATGTATTATAGCTATACCCGGCCAAGCAGTGATTTACGTAAGTCGGTGCAAATGGCGAACCTCGACTTCCCCTTGTTGTTTAAGTGGCGGTCTGATCGTATCCGTAATTACCGAATGTATGTCGTTGGTGGGCTCAAATACAGCATAGATATGGCCTCTCAGGAACGTGTAGTTGATGATGTAGAGCGGGTAAAACTCAGGCGACACGACTATTCATTTGATTTTGGCGTGGGTATGGATCTTTATTTCCCCTTCTTCAAAATGTCGCCTGAACTCCGCTTTTCGCAGGGTATCAGAAATACTTTGGTCTCGGAGCGACACATTTACAGCGCGCCGCTCGATGCACTATTGGGACGCACCATCACCTTATCGTTTCATTTCGAATGATGAAAACGCGCGATTTGGCCCGCAAGTTGGCGTTGGTGACGGGTGCCACGGCAGGTATCGGCGCGGCAGTGGCCCGAAAATTGGCAGCGGAAAACTGGGATTTGGTGCTTACCGGCCGCAGGGCGGATCGTCTCAACACACTGGTACAGGAACTCGAAGATCGTTTTCCGCAGGTTAAAGCGTTACCCTTAACCTTTGACGTTTGCGACGAGGCGGCCACTTTCACTGCTCTGGAAGGGCTCAATGAAGATTGGCAGGCGATTGAATTGCTGGTGAACAATGCCGGATTGTCTCAGAGTCTCGAGCCAGTGCATCGTCAGGATCCGGCAGATTGGGACCGGATGATTGATACCAACATCAAAGGGCTGCTGAGGGTGAGCAGGGTCGTAACACCTTGGATGCGGCACAGAGGTAAGGGGCACATCATTAATCTGGGATCAATCGCTGGAAAAGAAGTATATGCCAACGGGGCGGTGTATTGCGCTACCAAACACGCGGTAGAAGCCATCACCCGTGCCATGCGCCTGGAACTGAATCCGGATGGCATCAAGGTGGGGCTTATTGCACCGGGCTTGGTGGAAACCGAATTTTCTGTCGTGCGTTTTAAAGGAGATCGTGAGCGCGCCGCCGCGGTCTACCAAGGTCTTGAGCCCTTGGTGGCGGATGATATTGCCGATGCTGTGTGGTATATGGCGAGCAGACCTGCCCATGTACATGTGGCCGATATGCTCATTTTGCCTTCGGCTCAGGCCTCCATGGGCCAGATCACCCGGCGTCCTTAGAACCTGTTTTGCCTCGATGGGCCAAATCACCCGGCGTCCTTAGAACCTGTTTTGCCTCCATGGGCCAGATCACCCGGCGTCCTTAGAACCTGTTTTTCCACATTTGGGACGGAACGGGTTTGACCGACCGGTGGTTGTATTTCGCCGATTTCTTTTGACTGTACGATGTCTGGACTTCACCACTGACTTCAAAATAAATGAGTTGACCGATGGGCATGCCTGCATAGATCCGAACCGCTTGCGTACATGAAATCTCAAGCGTCCAGGTATTGCAGAAGCCTACGTCGCCTTTACCGGCTGTGGCGTGTATGTCGATGCCCAAGCGACCTACCGATGATTTGCCCTCCAAAAAGGGCACATGTTTGTGGGTTTCGGTGTATTCCTCGGTGACCCCTAAATACAAAATGCCAGGATAGATCACCAGCCCCTCCTCCGGAATCAACAATTCCTCTATCGGATTATCGCTCCGCGCATCGAGGATTCGGTTGCGATATATCGCTAGATAGCGCCCAAGGTGCACATCATAAGAATTGGTGCCCAGATTTTCACGGCGAAAGGGCTCGATGAGGATACTGCCCTCGTCGATATGGCGGAGAATTTCTGAGTCGGATAAAATCATAGGTGGTTGCAATTAGGGCCTCAAAAATCGATATTTTTACGTTTGATGAAGCAAGAAGCAGCAATTATTAACGCCAGGACCCGAGAGCCCCTTTCGGGCCGCCGGATTTTGATGATCGGCTGGGAATTTCCTCCCCTTCAGGCGGGTGGTCTCGGGGTAGCCTGCGAAGGACTTGTGCGTGCGCTGCGGCTGTTTGTAGACATTACTTTTGTGGTGCCGGTATTCGACGATCGGATGGCCATGGAGGGTGTTCGTGTGGTGGGGATGGACCAAGAGGCGGGGGCGCTCGACATCACCTCGCCAGAGTGGGAACGTTTGGAAGGCGATCAACCCCAGCTCGACTACTACATGCTCGACGCGCGATTGAGTGATGCGTTGCGGGCTGGTTTTTTGCAACAGGAACGAATCCAACGGCGAAAAATGCAGGAAATGTTGGTCGATGGACAGGTCTATGGACCTCAACTCATGCGAAAAGTATCCACCTACGCGGAGGCTGTGGCCGAAGTGTTTGGGAAAGGTGATTTCGATCTCATTCATGCACACGATTGGCTGACGTACCCGGCTGCAGTTCGCCTGAAGAAAAAGACGGGCAAGCCCCTTCTGTTGCATGTGCATGCGTTGGAAACCGATCGGGCGGGGCCAGGGGTGCGCAATGCAATCTATCAGGTCGAACGCTTTGGACTGCACATGTGCGATCGGGTGATCGCCGTGAGTGAATATACGCGCAGACTCATTGTGGAACACTATCAGGTGCCATCAGATAAAATCGAGGCTGTGCATAATGGTATAGACCCACAAAAGGTGTTTCGTGCCGAACACCATGTTCCTGAGAAAATTGTGGCCTTTGTGGGCCGCCTCACCCACCAAAAGGGCCCATTTTTCCTTTTGGAAACGGCCATGAAAGTCATCGCCCGCTATCCCGAGGTTCGCTTTGTGGTGGCAGGTACAGGCGATAAAATGAAGGAAATGATCAATTGGACAGCCTACAAAGGCCTGAGCCGGCATTTTCTATTCACAGGCCACGTAACACGCCAAAAAGTATCGCAGTTGTTGTCGGTGGCCGATGTGTATTTCATGCCTTCCGTTTCCGAACCTTTTGGCTTGTCGGCCGTTGAAGCCGCCCAGTTTGGCATTCCTTGCGTCATATCCCAACAATCTGGCGTTTCCGAATTGCTTGTACACGCCCTCAAGGCCGATTATTGGGATACCAATGCATTGGCTGAACATATTTTACGGTTATTGACCGACCCAGAGGAACATCGACAGCGCATAGAACTACAGAAGCTCGATTTGCAGCATATTTCCTGGGATTTGGCTGCGGCTGGGGTGATGAACCAATACCGAAAATTCTTGCAGAAAAATTGACATGCCCGCCATCTGCCTCTACTTTCAGATCCACCAGCCCTATCGGTTGAATGCCTACGATTTTACACGCATCGGGGAAGACGCCGACTATTTTGCCGACGACTTCAACCTTGCCATCATGCGGCAAATGGCTACTGAGGTTTACCTCCCCGCCAACCGCATTCTACATGAATTGATGAAGAAATATGGAGAGGAGTTTCGGGTGTGCTTTTCCATTTCAGGATTGGCCTGGGAGCAGATGCGGGTGGCTGCCCCCGAACTCATCGATAGTTTCCGGACGTTGAACGATTGGGGTGGAGTGGAATGGGTTGGTGAGACCTACAGCCACAGCTTGGCGAGCCTATACGCCCGATCCGAATTTGAGCGGCAGGTGACGGCCCACAAGCAACTGATGGAACAAGAGCTGGGTGCTGTGTGCACCACATTTCGCAATACGGAGATGCTCTATGCCAATGATTTGGTGAGCGACCTGGTTCGGATGGGTTTTCGCTCTGTTTTGGTGCCCTTTCCCGAATCGCTTGAATCGACGGGCAAAAGTCCGAACCAGATCCACCGAAGTCCATTGTCGAACCGCCTTGCCTGCATCACCCAAAACAGCAGGCTGAGTGCTGAGTTGGGGCGTTTTTTCTATGAACCCTCGCACCGCCATTATCCCCTTAAGGCGGTGAAGTTTGTACAATGGCTCGATGAATTGGATGCAAGCGGTGCGGAGGTGGTTTCCCTATTTCTCGACTACGGTGCCGTGTCACCGCGTGCTGGTGAGCGCGAACAATTGCCGAACTTTCTTAAAAACATGGTTCGGGTGGCGACCGCACACGGTCATCTGTTCAGAACGCCTACGCAGCTGTTGGTTGGCTCAACCCCTGTG